>JAGWBA010000012.1 GCA_021296215.1 Flavobacteriales bacterium | reverse complement strand
CCAAAACAAAAGGAGCCTTCACGAGCGAAACAGCCATCATAAAACAAATATATTTGGCTACAATAAATGCTCAAACAAGTATGTTTTACTTGGCATTATCTTATGGAAGGAAGCTTCGTATCGTTGGGTCAATAAAAAAAGCGAAGAAACGAATAGCACGGCATTAAAAGCCGATGTATGGCATCATAGAAGCGATGCAATCACATCGGTTGCTGCACTGGTAGGCATTGGCGTAGCCGGATATTTTTGGCCTGGTCATGAGGCTGCTGACGATTGGGCTGCACTGGTTGCAAGCGCATTCATACTGTACAACAGCTACCTGATCTTTAGGCCTGCATTGGGAGAAGTCATGGACGAACATTTGAACGACGATCTGCGCGACCGAATCAGAAGGGCATCGAATGAGGTCACTGGTATCGTGAATACCGAGAAGTGCTTATTAAGAAAGGCGGGTATGAACTACCATGTTGAATTACATGCTCGAGTCAATGGAAGTATGACCGTATACGAGGGCCATGAATTGGCTCATGAGCTGAAGGATCACCTACATCGGCAGATACAGGAACTCGGTCACATCACCTTCACATAGAGCCGACAAGTACTTAAGGAGCCGTATTCTCCACGATCTCGAGCCCGTAACCCACGAGGCCCACTCTTTTGCTCGGATGATTGGTCAAAAGATTGATCTTGCGTACCCCAAGTGAACGTAAAATTTGTGCTCCAACGCCAAAGTCACGCGCATCGCGACGTGGAGGCGTTGATTTTACATCCTTGATTTGCTTTAGCGTATCGAGAATATTCGATCCCAGTCCTTCCATGTTCAAGTACACGATCACACCTGAACCGGCGGCCTCGATCTTTTCCATTGCCGAATTCAAATCGGGCAACGAACATTGTGTCAATACTTGAAGCAAATCGTTCTTTACCGTGCTGCTGTGCATACGAACCAATACCGGGTCGTTTTCGTTCCACATCCCCTTGGTCAAGGCAATGTGAATTTGACCGTTCGTTTTTTGCTCGAATGCAGTTAAGTTAAACGGACCATGGGGGGTATCCACTTCAAAAGATTCACGCTCTACGATCAAGGTTTCATTGTTCAACCGATACGCGATCAAATCTTCGATGGAAATAAGCTTCAGGTCCCACTTGTCGGCGATCTCACGCAATTGTGGCAATCGCGCCATGCTACCGTCTTCGTTCATGATCTCTACGATCACTCCGGCCGGCTGCAGTCCCGCCAAACGAGCCAAGTCCACCGAAGCCTCAGTGTGCCCGGTTCTGCGCAAAACCCCGCCTGCCTTAGCTTTCAACGGAAAAATATGTCCGGGACGTCCCAAATCTTCGGGCTTCGTCGCCGGATCCACCAAGGCCTGAATGGTCTTAGCGCGGTCCGATGCACTGATACCCGTAGTAACACCGTGCCCATTCAAATCAACCGATACGGTAAAGGGTGTTTCGCGCAGGGCGGTGTTTTTCCCGACTATAAGCTCCAATTCAAGCTCGTCGCAACGCTCTTCGAGTAGGGGAGTGCAAATAAGTCCTCTCCCGTGAACGGCCATGAAATTCACCATCTCGGGTGTAACTTTCTCCGCGGCGGCAACAAAATCCCCCTCGTTCTCGCGATCCTCATCGTCTACCACGATGATCACTTTCCCGTTCCGAATATCTTCGATGGCCTCTTCGACCGTATCCAACAAATGCGACATACCTTGAAATTTGCGACGCAAAAGTAACCAAATTGAACGGCCTAGGGTTTATAACTGTCGCAATGATTCACTCAAGCGAATATCGAGGGCATCCATACCAAAGTACCGCTTCGCATAAGCCTTCCCGTCCTCAGCCATTTTCTGGCCCTCAACGGGCCGATGCCAGATAACGCTCAGTTTTTTTATCCATTTAAGAGGGTCATCACTCACGAACATACCACTCGTTTGAACCTCCGGCAACCCTTCAATGGCCTTGGTCGTAGCCATGACCGGAACACCCTCAGCAAGTGCTTCGAGTATCTTTATGCGCAGACCCGAACCACTGAATAGCGGAACCACCAACACCCCGTGTTCGGCCCTAAAGGCCTTGGCATCGTCAACAGCACCGATCACCCGCACACCTGGACCCTTCATCTGCTGAAACTCAACAGACATTCTTCGTCCGGCTAAATGAAACTCTGCTAGAGACTCGGCTCTTTGCACACCCGGCCATACTTTGTCGAGAAACCAACGCATTCCTTCTTGATTCGGAATCCAGTCCATAGCTCCCAGATGATGACACACAAAGGGTTTAGGAGCATTAGGGACTTCGTCATTCACTTTGACGGCCATCGGTAGATCAATTACGTCAGCGGAGGTATGCTTGGCGATGGTCGTGCTGTCCGAGGAGCTGATCGAATGAATCTGATCGACTCCCTGCCACATAAGATGTTCTTCGCGCCGTAGGCGCCGAGCAAGTAAACGAAGATAAGCGGAGCGGGGGAAGCTCGATTTGTACGCCAATTCGCGCCAAACTCGATGCTCTATGTTGTGGCTGCGAAGCACGAGAGGGATACCGCTTGACTTCAGTTCGGGCAAATAAGGCAACCAAAAGATACTCTCGATGTATATGACATCGTAGCCGTTATTCAATTGCTCTTGAAGCGCGCTTCTAACTTGAGGCGCATCGAAGCGCGCCATGATGTAGCTCGACCGTTGCCCCAAATTTTTAAGCGCATCCGAGACCTTAGTTCGCAGATCGATTTCCACTGACCGCACTTCAAGGCGATCATTTGAGGGAAAAGCGCTTTCGTCAAAGCGATGCTTGAAGGTTGATAAGGTCAGCACGTCGACCGTATTACCCGAACGAAGAAGTGATTCGAGCACGTGGGCCATCGCGATGCAACCGCCATCAACGGTCGGATAAGCGGGTTTATGCGTCAGCTGACATATCCGCATGGCGCTTTTTTCGAGTGAATAGCTTTTTGAAGAGTCTTTCGATCGGTTGCCAGTACCGCTCCGAGTTGAAGAGGGCCGAATCGGTAGTCGATTTGTAAGTCAGCCAAAGACCGAAGGGCAGTAAAATCATACTCGATAGCCACATGGCTCCAAAGGGAGTGAGCACGAAATCCCGGCCCAATTTTTCGGTCGTAGTCGATACGATATGGTAGAACAAGAAGATCAAAATGGCCACCACTACCGGCAAACCCATTCCACCCTTTCGTATGATGCTACCCAGTGGAGCTCCGACCAAAAACAAGATCAGAACGGCAAAACTCAAGGTGAATTTCTTGTGGGTCTCCAGCTTGTGCTTGACGATCCAACGATTCTTATTCTTGAACTCTCCTATGTAAGAATACACGTAGGCTTTGGCATTTCGTGCCGATACCGTGGCCGTTTGTATGATGCGCTGCTGTTCGGGCAGCTCGTAGTTTTCGAGTAGATACTGTCCCGGAACAGAATCAATTTGCTCGGGCTGCGCCTCGAGTTTATGTTTCGAAGAAACGGCCCCTTCTTCCGTTCGAGCAGGAGGTTGGTAATCGTACCGCGAATTCAACCGTTCCTTGAAGTCCGATGTTTCCGTGTTCAATTGCCCATCCAGACTGTCGATGGAATGGGTTAGCTGGGCCAGATTCAACATTTTATAGTTGTTCTTGAAAAGCCCTTCATCGGTGCGCTTCATCTTGAAGTTGCTCAGGTCGAATCGAATGATCTCCTTGCTGAAATGCGACCGAAGCAACGGGTAATTCTTCCTTTTCTGACGATTCTCCGGATTCATTTCTTCGTAACTGAATCCATTGTACAACTCAAGGGTCATGATGTTGTCATCCTCATTCATGATCATCTTGCCACTCTCTGCACTGATGACCTTTACGTTCCCTCTATTCGCCGTATGATCGTAGATCATGACGTCTTCCAACAGGTTTCCGTTTTCCCCTGATTTGTTGGCGACCTTGATCGAATACCCTTCGATTCCGTTGTAAAATACTCCTGTCCTCAAGTTAAAGGCCGGCTTGCTTCGCGTAATGTCCCAAAGCAATGCACCACTCTTTAAGTTGGAGTAGGGGATCACATAATTGCTGAAAAGGAATGCACCGATCGACATAAAGAACATGGCGACCAACAAAGGGCGCATGATCCTGAACAAGGAAACACCGGAGCTTTTAAAGGCCACCAGTTCGTAGTTCTCGCCCATACGGCCAAAGGTCATGATGCTGGCCAATAATACAGCTAATGGAAGGGCGAGGGGGACCAAGCTGGCGGAAGTGTACACGAGCAGCTCCGCTATGATATACCATTCGAGCCCCTTTCCGACGAGGTCGTCGACGTACTTCCACACGAACTGCATGAGCAGAATGAAGAGGATCACCAAAAAGGAGATCACAAAAGGGCTAACAAAAGCCTTGAGCGTAAATTTCGATATGACCTTCAATACGCGTCGGAATTAGAATCCAACATCGATGATCTCGAATCCGAGATATTTGGTTTTGTCAAAGGCGAAAGCACTGGCCGGAGCATCGACGTTCGTTCGGAAAGTAACGATCTCGTACGTAGTGATAGTGCCATCCTTCCCTTTTTCCATTAAATAAACGATTTGGTTGGTCTGTACATCGATGGCCAACTCAATACTCGTATAAGGCGCGGATGAGGCGTCCTCAGGAAATAAGTAGATCAACTGAACCTCGTGCATTCGGTGCGCTTTACGATCGCCCATCTTGTACTTGAACCCGCTCTCGTACATGGTCAAAAGTCGGCTTGGTGTCAACCCTTCTTCTTCAAGGTCGTCAACCGACATGGTCTCTACCACTTCATCGTCGCGCAAAACGCGCCAAATGCGTTCTCCGTTGCTGATTTGCTCGTTTCCTTCTAACTCCAAGCGGTACTTTTCACCACTGATCAGGATTTTCCCGCTCATGGTGCTCGCCGGGATGTTCGCCGATTTATTCTCGAGGGTTACAGAAAAGTCCAAGGCGATATTCTCGTTACTTTTTGTGGCCTCGGAAACCTTATCCAAAAGTTTCTTTGCTTCCGGGTCCTGCTGACCTACAGCCGGCCAACCTAATGCCATCAAGGCAATGAACAGTAATTTCTTCATCATCTCTTTCATATTACTAAGAACTACAAACTAAGAACGCAGAACTATATCTAATTACTCTTTCTCTTGACGCAGATGCTCATCGAGTGCCATTTCATCCGGGATCAACACCTTCCGTGCTTTAGAGCCTTCAAACGGCCCAATGATTCCGGCAGTTTCGAGTTGATCGATGATCCGACCTGCTCGGTTATAGCCCAGCTTCAACTTTCGCTGTAACAAACTGGCCGATCCCTGCTGATGTTGAACCAAAATGCGTGCCGCATCTTCGAACAAGCTATCGCGATCATCTAAATCTACTTCTCCGGGTTCGCCACCTTCTTCACCAACATATTCCGGCAATAAGTGGGCCTCTGGATAGGCGCGCTGATTCCCGATGAAGTCCGTAATTTTTTCAACCTCAGGGGTGTCCACGAAAGCACACTGCAAGCGCGTTAATTCCGACCCCTGAGCGATCAGCATATCTCCTTTACCGATCAACTGATCGGCTCCACCTGCATCCAGGATCGTGCGCGAGTCGATTTTACTAGTTACCCTGAAGGCGATCCTACATGGGAAGTTGGCTTTGATGATACCGGTGATGACGTTTACGGACGGACGCTGAGTTGCGATGATCAAATGGATACCAATGGCCCTAGCCAGCTGCGCCAATCGCGCTATCGGCGTTTCTACTTCCTTACCCGCAGTCATGATCAGGTCGGCGAACTCGTCGATCACCAATACGATATAAGGCAGGTAGCGATGTCCCTCTTCGGGATTCAACTTACGCGATACGAACTTCTTGTTGTACTCCACGATGTTACGACACATCGCGGTTTTCAGAATTTCGTACCGATCGTCCATTTCGATACACAGCGAATTCAAGGTATTGATCACCTTTTTGGTATCGGTAATGATCGCCTCTTCTTCATTCGGAAGCTTGGCTAAATAATGTCGTTCGATTTTGTTGAACAAGGTCAATTCCACCTTCTTCGGATCCACCAGCACAAATTTCACCTCTGTAGGGTGCTTCTTATACAGCAGCGAAGTCAACACGGCGTTTAATCCGACCGACTTACCCTGACCGGTCGCCCCGGCCATGAGCATGTGGGGCATTTTCGCCAAGTCCGTCACGAAGGTTTCGTTCGAAATGGTCTTCCCCAGTACGATCGGGAGTTCCATTTCCGATTTCTGAAATTTCTCCGAGGCGATCACAGAGCGTATCGAAACAATGTTCTTCTTCGTATTCGGCACTTCAATACCAATGGTTCCGCGACCCGGTATAGGAGCAATGATCCGTATACCCAAAGCCGAAAGGCTCAGCGCAATATCGTCTTCCAGATTCTTGATCTTCGAAATGCGAATTCCCGCCTCCGGAACGATCTCGTACAAAGTAATGGTCGGCCCAATGGTCGCTTTGATCTTCGCGATCTCGATCTTGTAGTTCTTGAGCGTCTCGACGATCCTGTTCTTATTGGCCTCCAACTCGTCTTGATCGACCGTTATATTCGACTTACCGTAGTCGTTCAGCAGGTCGATCGTCGGAAATTGGTACGTCGATAGATCGAGCCGCGGATCATACGCCCCAAAATCCTCCACCTTTCGCTTAGCCTTAGCGTCGTCCTCACTCAATTCCTCCTCAACGGTTTCCTCAACACTCAACTCCACATCATCACCGGCTTCATCCACAACCTCGGGCTCAGGATACGGCTTTTTCTCTTCTTCTTGTTGCTGTTGCTCTTCTTCTTCTGCCTCATCGGCACGATGCGTATCGTCCATCGAAAGGTCGACCTCCTGACTAGGCAGTTCTTCTTCCGTTTCTATTTCCTCTGGTATCGCTTCTAATTCGGCGTTTGCATCGGCCATCTCTGAAGCTGGTGCCGATGCTTTTTCTGGACGACTCAACCAATTCTGCAAGTGTGCCGGAGTAATATTGAAGAACCGCACGATGCCCAACAATACCGTAAAAAACAGCACCAAGGCCGTACCCACGGTGCCAATGCCTTTCTTCATCCACAAAAACACGGTATATCCCGCCCCACCCGCCCAAACGGGGTGCGATTCCGAAAACAACAATCCGGTCAAGGCCACGAACCAGATCATGGCCAATAATCCTCCCCACAATAACTTTCGAGGCTTCAGCCGCTCGGGTTGAAACAACACTTTGATGCCCAGGATCAATAAAAAGTAGGGGATGAAATACGCGCTAACACCAAAGTAACGCCACACGAGTAAATGAGATACCATCGCTCCGGCCTTTCCTAAAATATTGCGCACGTCGCTTGCGAGCAATCCCTCGCGCAAGGTGCTTTGGTCGTAACTCCAATGAAAGAAGAAACTCGTGAACGCAATGAATCCGAACATGGAAAAGAACAGCAGTAAAAGACCCACTGCGGTGTGTGTGCTCTTACGTCGATACCACGCGTTTTCATTACGCGCTCTCTTCGTTTTGGTAGTTTTTATGGATTTTTTCGCTTTCGCCATAGGTCGGTGTCGGGGTCAAAAATACAAAAGTTCCCTCAGCGCTTAAGGCCATAGGAATTCCGTAGCTTTGCGGTCCAAATAAACGGATTTTATGAGTCGATTGAAGATACTTACTTCTCTTTCTGAATTAGGTGCCGGCACTCGTGGGGCTAGCTTGGGTTTCGATGCCCTCAAAGTAGCGGCCTTCAACGCCGAAAGCAAGTTCTTCGCACGCCATCCGTGGGAACATATTCCGACCGCGAACGAGCACCTCTTCGACGACATCGATACCCCTAACGGAATTCGCATCACCGCTATTGCCGATCAATACGATCGCATCGAAGAGTCTGTGTCTAACGCCCTCTCGGGCGGAAGCTTTCCGCTCATCATTGGTGGAGACCACAGCGTGGCGGGGGGCACTATTGCCGGAATTCGCAAGGCCTATCCCAACGATCGCATCGGCGTGGTTTGGATCGACGCCCATGCCGATCTGCACTCTCCCTATACCACACCTACCGGAAACGTGCACGGTATGCCTTTGGCCACTGCACTCGGCATGAACAACGAACAGTGCCAAAGCAACGACGTTAAAGACGCTACCCTCGAAGCGTGGAACCGCATGAAAGGCCCGGAACCTCGGGTACGCCCCGAAGATCTTTTCTTTATTGGCGTACGCGATACCGAAGAGCCCGAGGATCAACTCATTGCCCGGGAGGGAATCAAGAACTACCGCGTTGGCGAAGTACACAATCGCGGAGGTCGCCCCATAGCGCAAGAAATCATGGATAAATTGAGCGATTGCGATCGCGTGTACGCCAGCTTTGATGTCGATTCCATGGACGCGACCATTTCCATGGGTACGGGAACTCCGGTGCACAACGGTATTTGGGAAAGCGAAGCTGAAGACCTGCTCACTGAATTCGCAAAGCACGAAAAAGTCTGCTGCATGGAGTTCGTGGAGATCAACCCGTGTTTGGATACAAAGGGCAACGTAATGGCCGATACCGCCTTGCAACTGCTCGAAAAAACAGCATTAACCCTCGAAAATCGATTGAACGGATGAACTTAGAGGTAAAAATGGGTCCGGCCGTAGCCGAGGCCATTTCATCACTTTACGGCACCGAGCTGCCAGAATCACAGTTCAACTTTCAGAAAACCCGCAAAGAATTCGCCGGGGACATCACTTTGGTGACTTTTCCACTTCTTCGCGTGTCAAAAAAGAAACCCGAAGAAACGGGAGAAGAGATCGGTGCGTTCTTGACCGAAAAGCACGACTGGATCAGTGGTTATAACGTGGTTAAAGGGTTTTTGAACCTCGAACTCAGCGATGAGTTGTGGCTCGATTTCTTTGCCGAACAAGCGTCTGACCCGAGTTTCGGATTGGTAGCACCAGACGATAGTGCTCCGGCCGTAATGGTCGAGTACAGTTCTCCGAACACCAACAAACCGCTGCACCTGGGGCATATCAGAAACTGCCTGCTCGGATATTCGGTCGCAGAACTGTATAAAGCCGCAGGTAAGCGCGTGCTCAAAGTGCAGATCATCAACGATCGCGGTATCCACATATGCAAGAGCATGCTGGCTTGGCAAAAATTCGGTGAAGGTGAAACACCTGAATCGGCGGGCATCAAAGGAGATCACCTCGTTGGAAAGTACTACGTGCGATTCGATCAGGAGTACAGAGCTGAAGTGGCTGAGTTGGTTGCGGGCGGAATGGAAGAGGACGAAGCCAAGAAAAAAGCTCCGCTATTGTTAGAAGCTCAGGGAATGTTGCGTGCGTGGGAGCAAGGAGATAGTGAGGTTACCGCTTTGTGGGAACAAATGAACTCGTGGGTGTATACGGGATTCGACGCCACATACGATAGATTGGGGGTAGACTTCGATCAGAACTACTACGAAAGCGAAACCTACAAGTTGGGTAAGTCGCTCGTTGATGAAGGGCTTTCAAAAGGCGTTTTCTATAAGCGTGAAGACGGATCCGTTTGGTGCGATTTGACAGAAGACGGTCTTGATGAAAAATTATTGTTGCGCGCCGATGGAACCGCGGTGTATATGACTCAGGATCTTGGAACGGCCGTACAGCGCTTCGAAGATTACGACATTGATCAGTTGATCTACACCGTAGGGAATGAGCAGGACTATCACTTCAAAGTGCTTTTCCTCATTCTGGGAAAACTCGGGTACGACCGGGCCAAAGAGCTTTATCATTTGAGCTATGGCATGGTCGATTTGCCGCACGGCAAAATGAAGAGCCGCGAAGGTACAGTGGTCGATGCCGACGACCTCATGAGCTCTATGGGTAATGAAGCTAAGGCGATCGCCGAGGAGTTGGGCAAGCTGGAGGGGTTAAATGACGAAGACAAAGAAGAGCTGTACCACAATATCGGTATGGGCGCTCTCAAATACTTTATACTTAAGGTAGACCCCCAAAAGCGCATGATGTTTGATCCGCAGGAATCGATCGACTTCAACGGGCACACGGGGCCTTTTATACAGTACGCGCATGCCCGAATACAGAGTTTACTTCGCCGGGCCGACGAAGGGCTACATCGACCCGTGAGGGTCCGTGAATTACACGCCTCCGAGAAGGAAGTGTTGAAGCTCTTGGCAGATTACCCCCAAGTGGTGCAACAAGCAGCGACGGAGATGAGCCCTGCGCACATGGCCAATTATACCTACGAGTTGGTAAAGGCGTATAACGGGTTTTATCAGCAGGTATCGATATTCAATGCCGAGACCGAAGAACAAATGGCCTTTAGGGTCCAATTGAGTAAGTTTGTGGGACACGTGATCAAATCGTCGATGAAGACGTTGGGTATTACGGTTCCCGATCAGATGTAAGGAGAAAAAGTGATGTTTGAGAATTTAAACGACAAGCTGGAAAAAGCCTTTCAGGTCCTCAAAGGCCATGGGCAAATCACAGAAGTTAACGTAGCGGATACGCTTAAAGAAGTGCGTCGAGCCCTGTTGGATGCCGACGTGAACTTCAAGATCGCCAAGGATTTCACCAATCGAGTGAAGGAAAAGGCCTTGGGTCAAAGAGTATTGACCAGCCTGAAGCCAGGGCAGTTGTTGGTGAAGATCGTCAAAGACGAACTTTCCGAGCTCATGGGCGGCGAACAGGTAGAAGTCAAGCTCGACGGAAAGCCCACGGTGATTTTGATCGCCGGACTTCAAGGTTCTGGTAAAACGACCTTTAGCGCCAAATTCGCGAAGTACTTGAAGAGCAAGCGAGCGCAGCACCCGTTGCTGGTGGCGGGCGATGTGTATCGACCTGCGGCCATTGACCAGCTCAAGGTTCTGGGAGAGCAAATAGACGTAGACGTCTTCACTGAAGAGGGCAATAAGAATCCGGTCGATTTAGCAGAAAAAGGGATCGCTTATGCCAAGGCGAACGGTAAAAACCTAGTGATCATCGATACCGCGGGTCGCTTGGCCGTCGATGAGGAGATGATGAACGAAATATCGAACATTAAATCGGCGGTGGATCCGCATGAGATTCTATTTGTAGTTGATTCCATGACCGGTCAGGACGCGGTGAACACGGCAAAGGCTTTCAACGATCGACTCGATTTCGACGGAGTAGTGCTCACCAAGCTCGACGGTGATACGCGCGGTGGTGCGGCCCTTTCCATAAGGACCGTAGTCGATAAACCGATCAAGTTCGTCGGTACGGGTGAAAAGATGGATGCGCTCGACGTGTTTTACCCGGAGCGTATGACCGACCGAATCCTCGGTATGGGCGACGTCGTAAGCCTGGTAGAGAAAGCTCAGGAGCAATTCGACGAAGAAGAAGCCCGCCGCGTCCAAAAGAAGATCGCTCAAAACAAGTTCGATTTCGACGATTTCTTGAAGCAAATCGATCAGATCAAGAAAATGGGATCTACCAAAGACCTGCTGGGCATGATTCCCGGAATGAGCAAAGCCGTGCGCGATGTAGACATCGATGACGATGCCTTCAAGCACATTGAGGCCGTAATCAAATCCATGACTCCATCAGAGCGGCAAGATTCCAAGATCATCAACGGATCGCGCAAAAAACGCATCGCCAAAGGATCGGGTACCAGCGTACAGGAGGTGAATCGTTTGCTTAAGCAGTTTAGTGAAATGAGCAAAATGATGCGGATGATGCAAGGTGGCGGAGGTAGAAAAATGATGAACACGATGAACGCCATGCGAGGTAAACCCTCTGGCATGTAAACCAATACCATGCAGCTAATCGACGGAAAATCCACCGCACAGAAGATCAAAGAAGAAATCGCTGAAGAGGTGAAGGCCCTACGGGCCGATGGCCATAAGGTGCCCCATTTAGCCGTAATCCTCGTGGGTGAAGACGGCGGAAGTAAGAGCTACGTCGCCGGAAAGATCCGCGACTGCGAACAGGTGGGCTTTAATTCCACCTTGATCACCATGGATGACGATGTTACCGAAGAGCAACTGCTCGACGAAGTACGTCAACTCAACGAAGATGAAGATATAGACGGATTCATCGTTCAACTTCCCTTACCAAAACACATCGACGAGCAAAAAGTCATCGAAGCGGTAGATTCTAAGAAAGACGTAGACGGTTTTCATCCGGCGAACTACGGCCGCATGGCTTTGGGGCTCGATGCTTTTTTGCCGGCAACCCCTATGGGCATTCTCGAGCTACTCAAAAGGCACGAGGTAGAGACGGAGGGTAAGCATTGCGTAGTGCTTGGACGTAGTCATATAGTGGGTGCGCCCATGTCGGTATTGATGGGGCGGAATAACTACCCCGGAAATTCGACCGTGACCATGGCACACAGTAGAACTAAAAACTTACCGGAACTCACGCGGTCAGCGGACATATTGATCGTCGGAATTGGAAAACCGGAATTCGTAACAGAAGATATGGTCAAAGAAGGAGCCGTTGTCATTGATGTCGGAACTACAAGAGTCCCGTCTACAGAGACGAAAAGCGGATTCCGCTTAAAAGGAGATGTGGACTTCAACGGAGTAAAAGACAAAGTTTCGGCCATTACTCCTGTTCCCGGCGGCGTTGGTCCAATGACCCGAGCAGCCCTGTTATTGAACACGCTTAAAGCAATCAAACAATAAAATCCCTCATGAAAAAACTACTTTTCGGAATCCTCAGTTTCTCTCTTTTATTCACCGCCTGTGCACCAAATGCCGACAAAGGGTCGGAATCCGGCGATGAAGCCATTGAAGGTTCGAAGGCTTGCGTTTACAGCTACAATGCTGATTCAACCTCCATGACCTGGACAGGCTATAAGTTTAACGAGCGAGTAGGAGTGAGCGGTACTTTTACCGAGATCATCACCGACGGATTCAAAGAGAGTGATGACATTGCCGAGGTGGTTGGAAACGCCAGCTTTAAGATTCCGGTGAATAAAGTTGAATCGAACAACGAAGACCGCAATAAGAAGATCGCTGTATATTTCTTTGAAACCATCAACACCCCCGTTATCTTCGGAAGAATAAACGGACTCAACTACAATGGTGAAAATGGTGGAAACGCGGAAGTCATCATCACCATGAATAACCAAGAGGTCATGGTAAGCATGCCCTATACCTTTGAAAACGGGGTCCTGAATATGTCGACTACCATTGACGTAAATGATTGGAACGGTCAAATGGGTATTAATCAGCTCAATGAAATGTGCTACGATCTGCACAAAGGCGCTGATGGTGTTTCAAAGCTTTGGCCCGAGGTCAAGATCGAAGTAAATGCGGTTTTTGATCGCGTTTGCGAATAACGAGGTGAGGTTTTAAGGTAAAGGAGGCTCTTCGAAATCGAAGGGCCTTTTTTCCATAAGTAACATGCCCTCGTGCTCTCGGACCTTTCTATAACCCATAAGGTGAAAGATCTGCCTTGAATAGAAACTCGCTACGTGGGTATTGACATGGAGCCCGAGGGGATTGTCTTTATCGCGTCGAACGCCGGGTAATAGCGGAAGAAGTTTATACAGTCCGAATTTTCTTGTGTATCGAGAGAAGGACAGCCAGAACCTTTTGATTCCTCGAATCTGCAAGAACCCGTCGTTGCCTTGCTTTTGATAGAGCGGCATAAAGATGCGTCCGTCTTCGGGCATGGCAATGGGGCCGTTTTTATCGCGTGCCAAGGTCTTTCCTTTTTCGACCCGCTGGAAATTGGCGTATCCCGGTTTCATGGCAAATTCATCTTCCGGGGTTATTCCATGTCGGTACCTTACTTCATAGAACTGTGCCAAATGGCCGCCAAGTTCGGCCAAGCGATCCAACGATTCATCGATACGATCCACGTACTCTTCATCGATCATGCCCAGCCGGTACAAGATCACCTTGGTTAGTGCTTCGTGAGCATCAATGGCTTCAGGTGCCTCGTGCTGCCCGGCTTCGAATCCGACCGACAAATGCCCCAGCTCGTTGATGTAACTCAACAGGGGGCCGTCGAGTTGCTCTTCAACGCCGAGTACAATAGGAACCGGAATACCGTCGACCAAGTCGCGATTTCTCAAGGTATCGCCTACCATGATGAATGGGGCACTTACTGCCGAGGTGGTATGGAGATCGAGGAAGCAAATGGGCCCTTTGCGTTCTTTTATAGCTTTGTGAATGCGATATTGAAGATCACAGTATTCATCGTATTCGTCGTCGGGTTCTTCTGCGATCGGATTAATGGGGCATTGCGTTTTAAAATCCCACCGCCACAGCCGGTTCAGGTCTCTCTTGATGAAGCGCACACCCTCTGAAAGTGCTCTGCGGTTGCCGCGAAGAGCAAGTATCTTGCCGCAGGCAATAGAGAGCTCCTTTTTGTCGAAGGCCATTTTCAGGCGCTCGAGGGCGTACATGCCCGAGGGTTCGTTGCCGTGGATGCCGCCTATGACGAGTAGGGTAGGGCCTGGAATTCCGCTGTCGATGTCGAGAATGACTCGGTCAACGAGGGTCGATGTGAAATCCGTAGGCAGCAATGGTCAGTCTTTTAGAAATTCCTGAAGAAAATGATCGGCGACGTTGACGAAATCGTGTTCTGTAACGATACCGATGAGTTCCTTTTTGGAGCGCACGACCGGTAGGCATCCGATCTTGTGTTTCCGCATCAAAGATATGGCGTCTTTGGTTAAGGTGTCGGGTGTGACGCAAATAGGTTTCTTGATCATGACGTCTTTGACCAAGGCATCTTGGGTTTCGTCCGTAAGGCGGGTGGAGTAATAGCGGATCAAGTTTCCGGAAGTGAGTAAACCGACCAACTCATTCTTATCGTTTTCGACGAGGACGTACCTGATTTCACGCCAGTTCATGATGTTCGGCACGATATCGAGGAGGTCGTTTTCGTTTACCGTGATCAAGTTTACGGACATGATTTGATCGATTCGCCAGTATCTGTTGATCCAGCTTCCGGCTTCGTTAATTCGACTAAGGCTCCATTTGTGTACGGGCGTATTTCTTTTTTGTCTTTTGGCGATACCCGCAGTAATGGCCAGCATGATCTCGTCCTTGGTGCCGTCGTTCTTGAGTTTGTCGAAAGAGTTCAGGATCCATTGACTACCCGAGTTCCCCGATTCGACCCGTCCCTCTATGACGTTCAGGAATCGGGTGATATCTTTTTCGTGGATCTTGGCCTTCCGCAGTCCATCGCGAGCGATGGGGAGTAGCACATTGATCAGCAAGTCTCGAGCGCTATAGGCCTTATCATCGAGCCAACGAAACATAGAACCCATACCCATTCGGCAAGCCCTGTTGAAGTTGGCCTTGATCACGTCGAAGTCGTGTGTCCTATTCAGGTTGCGGTATTCATCCGGCATACCGTGCATGAGGCCTAGCCAAAAGGTCATGTTGGCCATTTCATCGAGAACGGAAGGGCCGGAAGGTATGTATCGATTCTCTATGCGCAAATGAGCAATACCACTGGCGGCTCCAAAACAAGCTCGGTTCCATTTATAGATCGTGCCGTTATGCATCTTAAGAGCCCCAAGGTTCGGTATTTTACCTTCTTTAAGGGTTTCGAGTGAATCTTCGTCCATATCTTGGCTGATCAGGACCCGATATCGAGCAATGTCTTCTTTGTATAGGTCTACGATACTGCCTGTTAGCCAGCTCTTTCCCAGAAGTACACGCGGGGCATCTTCTCTTGTGTATTGGTGATTACTCCTCGTATCTGTGGATTGTTGGAACAGCGCAATTCGGGTTTCGCGCCACAATCTCCGGCCAAAGAGCAACGGCGAATTCGTACAAGCGCTGAGTACAGGACCCGTGATCGCTTGAGCCCAATTGTAATATGAAGTGAAATCCTGAGCACCCACTTGGAAATGGATCTGAAAGCTGGTGTTACAGCTTTCGAACATCAGGGAATCGTGCTTAGTGATTAGTTCATCCGTTCCTTCGATCCGGAATTCATAAGCCTCACCCCGTAGATCGGATAACCGTTCATTCAAGGCGAAATACCGGGGAAGAGGAGTGAGGTTCTCCAAGGTCATGTCGGAAAGCCTAATACTCGGCAAGATCCCGACTAAAATGTAATCTAAATCGTGCGGGGTGAGACCTACTCTAAGGCAATCGAGACACTCTTTAAGCTGGTCTTCCATGCCTTTTAGCGCACCGCCGGTGAACTCGGCCGGATCGAGGTTGATTTCGAGGTTAAACCTGCTAAGTTCATGCGTGAACTTCGGATGGTTAAGTTCCTTCAGCACATCCATGGCCTTAGGAGCAGGTCGGTAAGTCTTATCGATGAGGCAAAGCTCTTGCTCGGCTCCAATGCGATGGATTCCCTCTTCGATCATACCCCGATCGATCATGATCTCAAGGGCGCGTATATCCTTGATCAAATGCTTCATAAAAGCCTTCAGCTCTCCGGCCGTAGACTCTTTTCGCACGTTCTTTTCTCCCATATTTCCGGCTTGAATACCGGCAAAATAGGAAAAATGGAATTGATTTAAGCCGTTTCGAATTCCGATGTGAAATGAAACTTCACATCCGGAAATTTGTCTTGTGCCATTTGAAGAGCAAAGGCGGTATCGGCCATGAAAACAAGACGACCTTCTTTGTCTTCGGCCATGTTCCGATACTTCTGCTTTGTAAACTCGTCCAAATCCTGCTTCGACCCTGAGATCCAGACGGCTTTATGAACATTTATAGGCTCGTACCGACACTTAGCTCCATATTCGTGTTCCAGGCGGTATTGAATCACTTCGAACTGTAATTGTCCGACCGTACCAATGACCTTGCGGTTGTTCTGCTTCATGTTGAACAGCTGGGCAACCCCTTCGTCCATCAACTGCTCAATACCCTTGGCCAGTTGCTTGTACTTCATAGGGTCGGCATTCTCGATCACCTTGAATTGCTCAGGCGAGAAGCTTGGAATACCGGTGAAGTGCAGCTCTTCGCCCTCCGTTAGTGTGTCTCCGATCTTGAAGTTTCCCGTATCGTGCAAACCCATGATATCTCCCGGGTACGAGAGGTCAACGATCTCTTTCTTCTCGGCCATGAAAGAAGTTGGGTTCGAGAATTTGAGTTGTTTTCCGTGACGCACGTGCAGGTAATTCGTGTTTCTCTTGAAGTTTCCACTGCACACTTTTACGAACGCGATTCGATCCCGGTGTTTTGGATCCATGTTCGCATGGATCTTGAAAACGAATCCGGCGAAGTTCTTTTCGCCCGGGTCCACCAACCGTTCTTCGGTCTTGGTGGGCTGTGGTGGGGGAGCCAGCTCAATAAAGCAATCGAGCAGTTCACGCACTCCAAAGTTGTTGATCGCCGATCCAAAGAACACCGGAGAAATGGCGCCCTTTCGGTATTCCTCGACGCCGAAGTCCGGGTATACGCTTTGAACTAATTCCAACTCATTCCGAAGGGTGTTGGCGAAGTGCGGGTCAACCAACTCGTCAAGTCTGTTGTCCGCCAAATCATCAATGACCACTGAACTGTTGGCCTCTTGCTTCCCGTGGGCAGAATAAAGCACCACTTGCTTTTCAAACAGGCTATAAACGCCTTTTAGCTCTTGTCCCATGCCAATGGGCCAGCTCAAAGGAGAAACGGTAAGGCCGAGCTTTTCTTCGATCTCGTCGAGGAGGTCGAAAGCGTCTTTACCCATACGGTCCAGCTTGTTGATGAAGACGATCACCGGCGTGTTGCGCATGCGGCACACCTTCACCAGTTTTTCTGTTTGGGTCTCGACCCCTTTCGCTACGTCGATAACCACGATCACACTATCCACCGCGGTCAACGTTCTGTACGTGTCTTCGGCGAAATCCTGGTGACCCGGTGTGTCGAGAATATTGATCTTTTTGTCCTGATACTCGAACCCCATGACCGATGTTGCCACGGATATACCACGCTGTCTTTCGATCTCCATGAAGTCAGAAGTAGCGCTTTTTTTGATCTTGTTCGATTTAACAGCACCGGCCACTTGAATAGCCCCTCCAAAGAGCAGTAATTTTTCCGTCAAGGTCGTTTTTCCGGCATCGGGGTGACTGATCACGGCAAATGTCCTACGTCGGCTAATTTCCTCTTTAAAACCCATGGTCTAGCGATAGTTCCAGGCCCGCAAAAGTACTCTTTTTTTTTCGGACAATGACTTTTATAATTCCCGAATATTTGTATATTTGGGCAGCTTGAGAAAGGTTTATGGTGTTTCAATGTCTTTCTCAATTCGTTTTTTTTGAACGAAATCGATGTCCTCAAAACGCCGCGAATGAAGGTTACTCGTTGATGTTTTGTCTATTAATCGATCGCGATAGAAACCACGGTGCAAGCCGTGGTTTCGACGTTTAAATGGGTCGCCTTGCCAAGGCCTTATCGACCATCTCCTCGAATTCCTTTTTGAACTCCTTGTAGTACGTTCCTGTTCCCGGGCCGTAAAAACCGGTATGGATTCCAACCACATTATGGTTTCGATCCAAAACGATCGCCGTCGGAAAACTCATAATGTGATTCAGCATCGGAAGTTTCTCCGCGGCTTCGGTTTTACTGGCCCGACCGGCAATGAGAAGGGGATAAGGAATAAGTAGATCTTGCCGCATTTTGATCACCGCTCGCGAGGCTCGCTCGTAATCGGAATGTCGTTCGAAGCCCAGCCCCACGACCCGCAATCCGTTGTTGTACTCTTCTTCATAGAGGTCGACGAGGTACTTGGTCTCGTCCATACAATTCGGACACCACGAGCCAAAAAGTTGAACGATCACCGCTTTGTGCTCAAATTCAGGGTCGGATAATCGGACCGTATCGCCATTCACGGACGGAAACGCGAACGAGATGCTTTCATAGCCCTCTTTCAAAAAGGTGAGTTCATTGGCATCACGAAGGGTGAACCCGTCGTCGAGAACGGCGTAGAATGGCTCACTGTAGTGGTCACCGCTGTAGAAAGTTCCCCATAAGCTATCGCCGTCGATGGTCCCTTCGAACAAGAATGCATGGGCGCCATCGAGCGTCGACAACTTGAACTGGTTGCCGACAACAACGCCTTCCAAGTAGCGGTAATCGCCGGTTTCCGTGGCGAAGCTTCCCATGACCACGTGCTGATTCATGTTGAAGATGCCGAGTGCGTTGGCTTCGTCGTTTCCGAAGTGGGTGCGCCATTTTCCGGACAGCCTTTCGGCTGGCTGGCCACTTATCGGAAATCTCATCGTAGAACCGAGTTGAGCATTGAAGGGTATTTTATAATCGGTGCCCCGACTCAAATCGTACCAATAGCCCGACATCGTTGAATCGCTTGTCGACACCACAAACCCGCTCTCGAACACAGGCCATACGATCTCCAGGTTGTCGTTCTTTTCAACGATCTTGTTCAAAACGATCGCTTCACCAGCATTTTGGATCACCATGGTTTGATCGTTACCGGTTCCGTCCATCACGAATTGAAACGGGAGTTCACGCGTCACCGTATCGCTCAGCTCGAGAACCCCTCTCCAATATCCGGCCGCAGGCCGAGAAACTTCCGAGTATGCGGCATCGACTTCAGCTACTGATTCAGAGTTGTTGGATGAACATGCAGTAAGAATAACGGCTGCAGTATAAATGATGTATTTAAAAGGGTATGGCTTCATAAAGGGCGTTTATAGTTCATCGATACGAACATTCAATAATACGATGTTGAAAGGTGTAACCGACGTATTTTTGTAACGTTCAATTTAAAAGGAATCGAAATGGCAGTACAAACAGCAACCGATCAAGATTTTAACTCCCTGTTGGGAGACAACGAGAATGTAGTGGTGAAGTTCTACGCCGACTGGTGTGGAAATTGCCGTCTGTTCGCTCCGAAGTACAAGCGCGTGAGTAACGAGGAAGAGATGCAGGACGTTCTTTTTCTCGATGTAAATGCCGAAGAGAATCCGGAGAAGCGTAAAATGGCCGGAGTAGACAATTTACCGTTCATGGCCTTTTTCAAGAATGGAGAGCTCGTTGAGGGAAGCTCCAGCAGCAAGGAAGAGTATATACGGAAGATCATTGACGAAAACCGATAATCATGAAGATACCAGCCATTAAAGCATTGCTCGAGTACGATCTGGATACGCTTAGAAAAGCCGAAGCGGCTATTGAAGAGGGCGAGACTCCGGAAATTGAAGTAGGTGGAGTAGACGAAGGTGATCAGCTCACCAATGTCTTTGTAGCCATTTGGATCAAGGAGCAAATAGAAAAAGGCACGGAGGAAAAAGAAGCCCTCCGCGCCTTCACAAAAAAGGTTCGAAACTCGATCAACTAAGTATTGCTAAGGCAGCTTCGTAGTTTGGTTCCTGACCGATCTGGGGGACTTGTTCCGTATGGAGCACGTCCCCTTTTTCATCTACTACCACAACGGCGCGTGAGAAGAAGCCTTTCATTTTGCCGTCGATCATGGTAACGCCATATCCGTTTTCGAATGAGTCGTGGCGGAATGCCGATAGGCTTACTGCGTTTTCGATTCCCTCAGCTCCGCAGAATCGCTTAAGAGCGAATGGAAGATCTACAGAAACATTAACGACTACCGTGTTATCCAAACCGGCAGCTTCTTCGTTGAACTTGCGGACCGACGCGGCGCAAACGCCCGTGTCGATCGAAGGGAAGATGTTGAGAACTACACGTTTACCGGTGTAGCTACTCAGAACGACTTCACTCAGGTCTTGCGCGACCAACGTAGCGTCCGGAGCGTCTCCGCCCACTTCAGGAAGGTTTCCGGAGGTATGTACGGTGTTTTCTCCTAGTTTGATTTCAGCCATTGTGAAAAGGGTGTTTTGGGATTATTCTAGCATAAAAAAGCCCACGCTCAACGCACGGGCTCTCGAATTGTTTTATAACGCTTAGTGCGAAGCGAGGTAGCTAGCCACTCCGTCGTGAGTGTCTTTCATTCCTTCTTTTCCTTCGCTCCAGTTAGCCGGGCATACTTCTCCTTTTTCTTCGAAGAATTTCAATGCATCGACCATACGCATAGCCTCGTCGACATTACGTCCAAGTGGCATGTTGTTGACGATTTGGTGCTGAACCGTTCCCTCCTTGTCGATCAGGAACAATCCGCGGTAAGCTACCAACTCTCCGTCGGCTTCCAACTCGTTGTTCTCGTTGTAAAAGTATTCACCGGCCAACACATCGTAATTGCTCGCGATGGTTTTGTTCGTATCGGCAACTACCGGGTAAGTAACTCCTTGGATACCACCGTGATCTTTGCTCATTTGCAACCATCCCCAGTGCGATTGCTCCGTATCGGTAGAAACGGCAACGATCTCAACGTCTTTTGACTGAAAATCAGCCAAACGAGCTTGGAATGCATGCAATTCAGTTGGGCAAACGAAGGTGAAATCCTTCGGATAGAAGAACAAGATCACGTATTTCTTTCCGATGAATTGGTCGAGAGAGAAATCCTCAACGATCTCTTCTCCGTTGATTACGGCAGCAGCCTTGAATGAAGGAGCTTTTTTTCCTACTAAAACACCCATTATGTTTTTGTTTTTGAGTTATACTTAATTGTGCGACCCAAAATTAGCAAATGATAGCCCAGTAAGCGACTCGGGCCGTGTTAATCTTCGATAAATAGTCTTTATGCGATATAGGTCGACTAAAAGGCTACAGTTGCCCATCCGGCCGCAAGGCCGATACCCACAGCAAATAACTTGAGGGCATTGAATCTATGCGATTCGGTCGACTCGTACAGAATCGTAGCAGCGATATGCAGGAAGATGCCCACGACCAGGGCTTTGACTTTCGGCAGAGCCGAGTTCAGGGCTTGCACATATTCGGACATGAACCTGCCCAGCGGACTCATGAGGGCGAAAATGGCCATCAATACAAAGAGTCCGGGCCATTTGATTTGCTTGACCCGCAGGAATTGGAATAGGATCAGGGCTACGGGGATCTTGTGCACCACGATACCCCACAGCAATCCGTGGTTGTGATCGCGTGAGAGAATATCGCCCGATGCGTGTTCGTGTAAAGACATCCCTTCGAGCAGGGCGTGCAGGTATAAACCGACTAGGAGCAAGTAAGGGACGCGGCCGTGCTCTTTGTCATCGAGATGAACGTGACCGTGCTCTAGGCCTTTGGAGAAAAAGTCGAGTATGATCTGTAGAAAGAAACCTGCCAGGATCCAGAATCCGACCGAACTACCCAATTCCTTGAAGCTTTCGGGAAGCAGTTCCAAGAAAGATATAGATAGGAGCAATCCACCGCTAAAGGCTGTGAAATACTTGAGCCCCTTTCCTTCAGCCGGAAACACAAAGGCTCCTGCAACACCAAGAACCACCGCAAGTAGGAGCAGGGCTATGGTCATACGGCGGTCTTTATAGCGATGAGGATCAAACGGTCCGAATTCAAGGCGTGAAAGGGTCCGAGATCGTAATCGCCAAACGTATCGACGATCTGTAGCCCTGCATCTTCGAAACACTCTTTAAAGTCAGCCAGTGTCAGCGCCTGCACCTGTTCCTGAAACTCCTGTTCCTCCCCATCAGCCATAAAACGAATGCGTTTTATGAAGGATTCGCCCGTGAACTCACGTTCAATAAAGAAATCGATACCGTCTACGGTCTTTTTTTCGCGGTGTACGAGCTGTAACTGAGCTTTTTTACTGTTCAGGAAATCGACCACCAAACAGCCGTCCGGGTGGAGGGCCTTGGCCAGGTGATTAATACTGATGCGGTTTTCGTTCCTGTTCTCGAAGTAGCCAAAGCTGGTGAACATGTTCAGAATTACATCGTACTCGTGTTTCAAAGGCTTACGCATGTCGCGTACGAAAAAACGAAGTCGATCATTCTCGGATTCCTTTGCCTCCATGATGCTGTGTTCCGACAGGTCGATTCCAGTGACATTGAATCCTTTTTCGTTCATATAGATGGCATGACGCCCTTTTCCGCATGCGACATCCAGAACGCGCGCTTCTTTTGATACGTTCAAATATTCGAGTAACCGATCGATGAATCCCTGTGCCTCCTCATCGTTCCGATTGCGATAAAGCAAGTGGTAGTATGGGGTGTCGAACCAAGATTTAAACCATTCCATCACTGCAAAATTGTCGTTTTTTTCATTGCGAATCGCAGAGCTATGAATCCGACCGCAGCCGAGATCAAATACACCACAGCGTCATCGAAGCCGAAAAGTAGCCATTTTCCGGTGGCAAACAGTATGGAATAGGTGAGCACAACAGCACCGATCCAGGCCATGAACAGGTATCCCATTCGCGGACGTTCTTGATCCTCACCGGCTTGAGGCCACCATCCACCGGGCCGCACGCGATCTACGAAGGCCTGTAGGTGTTCCTTGCTTTCGGGACGAGTAACGAAGGTGACGACCAACCATACCACGGTTGTGAGTCCGACCGTAAAAAAGAACGAGTTCGGGAACACCCAGTCGAAAGCGAAATGAGCCAAGGCATAAGCTGCGATCGGTGTCAGCGTGGCACTGATCTCGCTCCAGGCGTTGATTCGCCACCAGTACCAGCGCAGTATCAGCACGCCTCCGAGCCCGGCTCCACACTCGATTAAAAAGCTCCACACCCCGCTGATGCTCTCCATTTGGGTAGTAGCGTACAAGGCAATGAGCATCAGTACAATGGTCGTGATTCGACTCACCCGCACGAGTTCTTTTTCTTCGGCCTGCGGCCGGATGAACCTCTTGAATCCGTCGTTCACCAAGTATCCGGCGCCCCAGTTCAGTTGGGTGCTGATCGTGCTCATGTAAGCGGCAAAAAAGGCCACCAATAAGAGCCCGCGCCAGCCGTTGGGGAGGTAATCGCGCATGGCCATCACGTAACCTAGTTTGAGGTCACCGTCGCTCAACTCGGGATATAGAACCATAGCCGAGAGTCCGACCAATATCCATGGCCATGGTCGCAGGCAGTAGTGAGCGATCTGAAAGAAAAGGGTGGCGTACAGGGCGTCTTCTTCTTTTTTAACGCTCATCATACGTTGAGCGGCGTAACCACCACCACCGGGTTCCATTCCCGGGTACCAGCTCGCCCACCACTGCATACCGACGTAAGCCAAAAAGGTACCGAATGAGATCGATAGGGCACGGGCGGTATCCATCGCGCCGTTGAGGCGCGGAAAAAATTCCAGGCTCCAATCGGGAACCTTTTGGGTGAGGCCCTCGAGGCCTCCGATCTCGGGAGATTTTAGGACTAAAATGCCCAATACGACCGTTCCGGTCATAGCGATTACGAATTGCAAGGCATCTGTCACTGCCACGCCCCAAAGCCCGCTGAGTGAGCTGTAGCCGGCGGCAATGAGCATGGCTCCGGCCGTGTAGAGCAGTGCAGTTCCTTCGCTAAGTCCGAAGAATACCTGTAACAGGGACATCAATGCCAGGTTCACCCAGCCGATGACGAGTACGTTCATAAAGAGCCCGAGGTATACGGCCTTGAACCCGCGTAGGAAAGCAGCGGCCATACCCGAATAGCGCAACTCAATGAATTCGACCTCTGTGAGGATTTCGGCCCGTCGCCATAACCGAGCAAAGAAAAACGTAGTGAGCATTCCGCCCATGAGGTAGCTCCACCAAAGCCAGTTTCCGGAGATACCGTGCTGACCAACGAGTTCGGTTACGGCAAGTGGAGTATCGGCGGCAAAGGTGGTCGCTACCATCGAAACACCGGCCAAATACCAGGGGAATTGACGTCCTCCGAGAAAGAATTCGGCCAGACTTTTGCCTGCGCGTTTTCTGAAATACAGGCCAATCGCCGTAGAGATCGCGAAAAAGGCGACCAAGAGGGTCCAGTCGAGGTTCGATAAATGCATGACCCCAAAACTATACATTTAGCTACATTTGAGCGATGTTACCACAGAATGATGATTTGAGGGAAATGGTGGCCACCACTCTTCAAGGATTGGAAGAGACTTTGGCTGCCGAATTATTGCGTTTGGGCGCTCAAAAGATAGAACCCCTCAAGAGGGCGGTGAAGTTTTACGGAGACCTTGGGTTTATTTATAAAGCGAACCGCAGCTTACGAACGGCCCTGCGTATATTGGTGCCTATCCATAAATTCAGCGCCGCGAACGAAACGGCCTTGTACGAAGGCATTAAAGCAATGCCTTGGAGTGAGTGGATCGGTTTGGATCAGACCCTGGCGGTGCACGCTATTTTAGTCAAAGCATCGGTTACACACAGTCATTTTGCAGCGCTCAAGGTTAAGGATGCCATCGTCGACAGGATACAGGCCGATAAAGGGCGTCGCCCTTCGGTAGATACCAGGAATGCCGATTGGAATATTCACATTCTCTGGAGTCAAGATCGCGTGCAGGTTTCGCTCGACAGTTCGGGGGACTCACTACACCGTCGCGGCTACAAGGTGAATCAAGGGCAAGCGCCATTGAATGAAGTGCTCGCGGCCGGAATGGTCATGATGACGCACTGGGACGGAAAAGGCGATTTCATCGACCCCTTTTGTGGCTCCGGAACGATCTTAAGTGAAGCGGCCCTGATCGCTATGAATATTCCGGCCAACGTTTTTCGATCGAAGTTCAGTTATCAGAACTGGCCCGGATTCGATGAGGACCTTCAAAACAAGATCTGGGACGGACTCATGAATCGGGTTCGCGAATTCGATTATAAGATCTACGGATCGGACCGCAATTTGAGGAGCATACGGGAAGCTCAGGAAAATATGGAGCACGCGCTGATCGACGATTATATCGAACTGAAATCGTGCGATTACCGAGAAGTGCAAAAGAGCGGCCCATTTGGGTTCATTGTGACGAACCCGCCCTACGACAAGCGAATTTCGGCCAACATAGAGCCGCTCTACAGTGGCATAGGAACTTGGCTAAAGCACGACTTCCCCGGATGGAAGGCCTATATATTGGCTCCTGACGGTGAAGTACAGGCCAGCAAACACATCGGTTTGCGCCCGAGTCGCCGCGTTGCCATGGTCAATGGTTCCATCGATTGCCGCTACCTCGAGTTCAAACTTTTTAGTGGCAAGAAAAAAGAACAATGAAGGCCTATGCCGACGTCATAGTGCCTGTGCCGTTACCGCGCACGTTTACGTATGCGGTACCTAAGGATGTCGGCCTTTCGGCCGGATTTAGGGTTTTGGTGCCTCTGGGTCGCCGGAAGATCTATACAGGAGTCGTCGTTCGCGTTCATAATGAAGCCCCCGACCGGTATTCAGCTAAAGAGGTGATCGAAGTTCTGGATTCAGCGCCTTTGATCGGGGAGCATCAGTTGAGCTTTTGGGCTTGGATGGCCGAATATTACGCCTGTTCTTTAGGCGAAGTAATGACTGCCGCGTTGCCGGCCGGACTAAAACTGGAAAGCCAAACCCGCGTGAAGTGGATCGCCGAAGGAGCCATTGATGCCGACCAACTCACCGATGATCAGTTTCTAGTTGCTCAGGCCTTGGAACAACAAGATGAGCTCAGTTTGGGTGAGATCTCGGATGTCATTGGCAAAGTGACCGTTCATCCATTGATCAAGAGCATGATTGATCTCGGTGTCATTGAAGTGGTTGAGCGGGTCGAAGAGAAATTCAAAAGCAAGAAGGAGATCCTGTGGCGATTGGCCTTCTTACCCGAAAATGACGACTTGTTAGAACAGGCTTTTCAGTCAGTTGCTCAGGGCCCAAAACAACGTACGGCACTTTTTCAAATGCTCGACGATGCACGAGCATTGCACCCCGGTAGAACGGCCGCTGAATGGCAAAAGTTGCACGGAGTCAACAGAGCAGTGCTAACGGTTCTGCGCGACAAAGGAATTGCCGAGAGTTACGAACACGAGCTTTCAAGGCTGTCGTTCTCATCAGAGGGCAAGGAGGAGGCAAAGCCACCCAATCAGGATCAAGAACGGGTGCTCGATGACCTGCGAAAGGGCATGCAAGAACGCCGTGTTCAGCTGCTTCACGGGGTAACGGGAAGTGGCAAAACGGAGATCTATATTCATTTGATCGAAGAAGCCCTTGAGCGGGGAGAACAAGCACTGTACTTGCTTCCGGAGATCGCTTTAACTACTCAAATCATACAGCGATTAAAGAAATACTTCGGAGATCGAATTGGGGTATTTCACAGTCATTACAGTCAAAACGAGCGCGCCGAAGTATGGCAGGCGGTGGCTCGCTTTCCCGAGGAAAACAGTTACGACATTGTACTGGGTGCACGTTCTGCGGTATTTCTTCCTTTTAAGAAGCTCGGGCTGGTCATTATCGATGAAGAGCACGAATCGAGCTTCAAACAGTTCGATCCTGCTCCAAGATACCACGGTCGCGATGCGGCCATTTACTTGGCCAAGCTTAATGGGGCCCGATGCCTCCTCGGTTCAGCTACTCCAAGCTTGGAAAGCTATCACAATGCCCGTATGGGTAAGTACGACTACGTGCCGCTACTAAAGCGCTTTGGCGACATTCAATTGCCCGAGATTCATTTCATTGACCTCGGGCGTGAAAAACGCACTCCGGGTCAGCCCGTGATCCTCTCCGATGTACTCAAGAAGAAGATCGAAAACACATTCAGTGAAAATGGTCAAGTTATTCTATTTCAGAATCGTAGAGGATTCGCACCCATTGTTGAATGTCAACGATGTGGTTGGGTGCCACAGTGCCAAAATTGCGATGTGAGCTTAACGTATCATAAGCAGATACACACGCTGAAATGTCATTACTGTGGATTCAGCCAACAGTTTCCGCAGAAGTGTGGGGCATGCGGACATACCGATCTAAGAACGAAAAGCTTCGGTACCGAACGGATCGAGGAAGAGTTGCGACTGAGGTACCCATCCGCCCGAATAGGGCGTATGGATTGGGACACTACGCGTCGAAAGGATGCGTATCAGGATATTATCGATCGTTTTGCGCGGCAGGAGATCGATATTCTGGTAGGCACGCAAATGCTGACGAAGGGGCTCGACTTCGATCACGTGAAGCTCGTGGGCGTTTTAGCAGCTGACCCCATGATGCAGTATCCCGATTTCAGGGCGTTCGAGCGTGCCTTTCAATTGATGGTGCAGGTCGCGGGGCGTGCGGGCCGAAAAGGGGAGCGCGGTCATGTGTATATACAGTCGTACAAGCCCGAACATCCTTTGCTACTCGATGTGCAGCGATCCGACTATGAACACCGGGCAAAGCTGGAATTAGATAAACGCAAACACTTTCATTATCCGCCCTTTTACCGATTAATTCGTTTGAATGTGCGTCATCGCGACTTGGATCGCGTGAACAGGGCCTCCGAAGCCTTAGCGCGCCCATTGCGCAAGCGGTTTCCCAAAGAAGTGCTCGGTCCGGAATTTCCGGCCATAGCCCGCGTGAGGAATCAGTACCACAAGAACATCATGCTCAAGCTCGCCATGGGTGAAAGTCTGCATATGGTCAAAGAGCTCGTAACTCAGTTAATAGAACAATTGAAGGACCACAACGATTTTAAGGGCGTGCGCGTTGTGGTTGATGTAGATCCCCAGTAAATTTGCTGTGTATTAAATGGTTATGAATCAAGGAAAAACATTGGTACTAGGTGCTTCACCGAACCCCGAGCGATACTCGTACCGAGCTACGACGCTGCTGCAGCGAAATGAGATTCCCGTGGTGCCTTTGGGTATTCGAGATGGCGTGATCGGTGGACAAAGCATAGAATTGGGCAAGCCTCAAGTCGATGATGTTGAAACCATTACGTTATATGTGGGGCCGGCACGACAGCCCGAATACTATGATTACTTACTGGACCTAAATCCCAAGCGCATCATCTTTAACCCAGGCACGGAAAACCCGGAATTGATTCATCTGGCCGCAGGCCGAGGTATTGAAACCGAAGTCGCCTGTACCCTCGTACTATTAAGCACCGGACAATACTGATGACGGAGATCCATACCCCCGAAGAGTACCACTCATTTCTGGACCAAAACCCATTGTGTGGCGTGTATTTCTACACAACAACGTGCGCGATCTGTGACGTTTTAAAGCCGAAGGTGAACGAGGTTTTTCAAGATCACGACCTTTCCGTGGCGCGAATCAACCTCATGCACTTACCCGGCCTGGCCGGACCTCTCCTCATCATGGGTGTTCCCACGTTGATCGTTATGCTCGAAGGAAAGGAAATGGAACGACTTGGAGCCTATATGCAAATGCCGGACCTGAACGATAAACTCGGGAAACTCCATAAACACTTGGCCTAAGCGCTAACCTCGTCGAGGCATTCACGGATAACCTTACAAGCCCAATCGATTTGCTCGTCATTAATGATCAACGGTGGCGTTATGCGCAGCGCATTCCCCTTGAACAGTAGCCAGAAGAGGATCAACCTCTTTTCCATCGCCAGTTTCGCAACCTTCTGAACCGACTCTGCGCCGTCTAAATGCGCAGCGAGCATCAATCCTTTTCCGGTTACGGCCTCAACGGCCGGATGCTCCAGTCCAGCCCTGAATCGAGCCTCCTTCTCGGCGATCTTGTCCATCACCTCTTCTTCATACAAAGCATCGAGGTGCGCCAAAGCCCCTGCCGCCATGACCGGATGCCCTCCGAAGGTGGTAATATGACCCAGCATGGGGTTCCTGCGCAGCACATCCATAATTTTTTTTGAGCTCACGAAAGCTCCAATGGGAAGACCTCCACCCATAGCTTTTCCGATACACAAGATGTCGGGAACTATACCATAATGCTCAAATCCGAAAAGCTTTCCCGTTCGCCCGAAACCGGGTTGTATCTCATCGAAGATCAACAGAGTTCCGGTTTCATTGCAGCGCTCTCGCACCTTATGGAGGTAGTCACTCTCCGGAGTAACGAACCCGTTGGCCCCTTGAATGGTCTCCAGTATCACGGCTGCTGTAGCTTCGTCTATTAAGGCAAGTTCGTCTTCGTTATTGAAGGTCAAGAACTTAACACCCGGAAGCAATGGCCGCATGGAGCGGGTCCAACCGTGGTTTCCCGTTACGCTCAATGAACCGTGAGTGGCTCCATGGTATGCGCCGCGCGCAGCTACGATGTTCGATCTACGGGTATACCGCTTGGCCAACTTCAAGGCGCCCTCAATAGCTTCTGTTCCTGAGTTCACGAGGTAAACGGATTCCAGCGGATCGGGAAGGAGGGATGCGAGTCTTTTGGAGAGTTCAACGGGGGCTCCCTGAACGTACTCTCCGTAGACCATTACGTGCAGGTAGTCGTCTATCTGGGCCTTGATGGCCGCATTGATCTTCGGATGACCATGCCCCATATTACAAGCCGAAACCCCGGCCACCAGGTCGAGGTATCGTTTTCCATTGCGCTCGTAGATGTAGCACCCTTCGGCGCGCTCCACTTCAAACCCCGATGCAAAATCGGTGGTTTGCGCTTGATATTGAAAGAAATCTTCTCTGCGACTCACATCGCTAATATACGTCGCTATTCAAATAAGCCGGAGGACTTTTCACGTTCTTTACGACCTTCGCCGCGCTCTCCACGTTCACCTCTTTCAGAACGCATTTCCTCGAAAAGGAAGCGCTTGAATTCGTGTTCTGCCGTGTACAGCCGGGCTACCTGACGCGTTTCTAACACTTTGAGGAATCGCTTATGATACTCAACTTTTAGATTGAGTTCCTTTTGCTCTAAGTCGAAACGCATTTCCATCATCTTCGCCAGCTCTTCGTCACTCATTTGGCTCGTCCGATTGGGTTCATCTCTCGAGGGCCGAATGATCTCGAGTTGATCCTTTCGCGCTTCGTTCAACTTGTCTTGAAATTCGTTGTACACGGGCCAGAACTTCTGAGCCTGCTCTGGAGATAAGTCGAGCCGCTCCGTAATGAAAGCGATCTTTTTCGCCTCTACTTTTTCCATGCTGATGCTCATTTTCTCTCTGTAAGGCTGAGCTGTGCTCCCGAACCCGGTCAATAGGGTCAAGGCCATTAAGGTGATCTTTGTGTTTTTCATAGTATTTGTGTGTTTCTGTGTTAAATGTCCGTGTTCAAATAACCCTCTATATAGTCCACACCCTCCATGTACAGAAGGTCTATCTCTTCTGATTCAAAGCCGAATTCTACCAAAGTCTCCGACTCACTAACTTCTTCGTAGAACGCCAAATCCTCTACCATCCAGGCTCCATCGTTCTCTAGGTATAATGCGACATCCTCTGCCGTTAAGCCTCCGGTCTCATTGCTCTGCGTAAAAGGAATGGCCGTGATCAAAAGGGCAACTACAGCGGCGACTGCCCACCAGCGGTACTGGCCAATAGATCGGATCTTCGGATCGGCTTCGGTAACGGTCGGAATCGAGAGTAAGCGATCTTGCAACTCATTCCAATACTCCTCATCGGGTTCGAAACTGGGCTTCTCGTATTTGTTTAAATCGTTCATCATTATCTAAGATGTAGCGTAGGTTCAATGGTTTAATCCTCACCGAGTTCACCCTTGAGTTTTTGCACGGCGTGGTGATAACTCGCCTTCAAGCTACCCACGGATCCGCCCAATTGCTCGGCCATTTCCACGTACGTGATATCCTCGAAGTATTTCATCGTAAAAACGAGACGCTGTTTTTCGGGCAGCTGCTCAATGGCCAACAGAAAGCGTTCTTCGCCATCGCGGGGATTCCAATAGGAGGGAGCCTGCGGCTCGATGTGGAACACGCCGTCCTCTGCTTCAACCTCATTCGAAACAAGCGATACCCGCGTCTTGGTTTTGCGCAAATGCATCAGCACCTCATTGGTCGCGATCTTGCGTAACCAGCCCTCAACCGAACCAGGCCCAGTAAAACTGTGTATATTCTTCCAGGCCTTTAAAAAGGTCTCTTGAACGAGGTCATCAGTTATGCTGTGATCGAATAGAATATACCTTATTTGAAAGTAGATCGGCTTCGAATAATGGTGCACCAAGGCGGTATAGGCGCGCTCGGTACCCTCTTTTTTTCGAAGCGATAAGAATTCCTCGGTAGTCACCCGCTTTGTGCGTTTCACACAAAGATGCGGCCTTTAGCCAAAAGTTTAACGGGCCAGCACGCGATCTACCGCATCCACGATATTTGAAGTGCCCAATCCGTACTTCTCGAGCAGTTGCTCAGGAGTACCGCTTTCGCCGAACGAATCGTTCACTGCTACCATTTCCATTGGAGTAGGGAGTTCTTGAGCCAGGACTTCTGCAACGGCACTTCCCAATCCACCAAAACGCTGATGTTCTTCTGCCGAAACAACGCGACCCGTCTTCTTTGCCGAGGCTATGATGGCCTCAGAATCGAGTGGTTTTACGGTGTGCATATTGATCACTTCGGCCGAAACGCCACGATCACCGAGGGTTTTCGCCGCTTCCAAAGCCTTCCAAACCAGGTGGCCGTTGGCGATGATGGTCCCATCTGAACCTTCTTGAAGTAGTTGCGCTTTTCCGATCTCAAAGGCAGCTCCATCTTCGGTGAAGTTCGCCACTTTCGGACGACCAAAGCGCAAGTATACAGGGCCTTGATGATCGGCGATCGCCAAAGTTGCGGCCTTGGTTTGATTGTAGTCACATGGCACTATGACGGTCATACCCGGCAACATGCGCATCATACCTACGTCTTCGAGGATTTGATGCGTAGCTCCATCTTCACCCAAGGTCAAGCCAGCATGCGATGCGCAAATCTTTACGTTTTTGCCGCTGTAGGCGATCGATTGACGAATTTGGTCGTAAACTCGACCAGTCGAAAAATTGGCAAACGTACCCGTGAAAGGTATCTTTCCACCGATGGTGAGTCCGGCCGCGATGCCCATCATGTTCGCTTCGGCGATACCCACCTGAAAGAAACGCTCGGGCCAACGATCCGCGAAGTCATTCATTTTTAGCGAACCTGTTAGATCGGCGCACAACGCAACGACATTTTCATTCTTTTCACCGAGTTCACTCAATCCGGCACCGAATCCTGAACGAGTGTCTTTGCTACCTTGGTTAATGAATTCTATCATGGGGCTTTTATTTGAGGTTCACTACAGTTGAGCCACCCGACTCAATACTGAACTTCTTTTCAATGGTATAAATCGATTCCTTGGCGTTTTGCGGTCGGTAGACCACGCGATATCTACCCGGCTGCAGGTAGTATGTGTTTTGTCGTTTATTCGATGGAAGGTTCACGATCCATCTGAGCTCGTTCCCGTCTTCAACATACAAGCTGCCCGATCCGTTCGTAGGGGCATTCAACGTCACCAACCCCGGTACCGGTATCTCGATCTTGGTGGTGGTGCTTTGTTGAATCTGAACTCCGTATTCTAAATAGCGTGGCAGGGTCAGGATCTCTAGATCGTATTTACCGGTCAAATACTTCTCACTTTCATTGAAGTCCTGGACGTTCAAGGTCCGCATAGTTCCTGCACGTCGCACGATACACTTATAACCGCGATTTCCTCCGATGCCACCGACCCTCAATTGCAGCCACCCTTGAAGCGCGTCTACCGCGATCACATTATGTGTTCCCGGGATGATCTTTATGCTGTCTTTGCTTACGGGCGGAATCGTATGGACGACCATTCTATATTCGATCAAGGGATCCAGAATGATGGTATCCGGGTTCCCACGGTGATTGATCGTGTGGATGTAGTTGTACTTCAATTGACTACTCGTAATGTCGTAAAAGCTCATGTTCACATCGGTCTCCGTGGGTAAACCGCGCTCATCGAGCAGATTCACTTGCGCCGTGGTGTTGTTCAGCGTCTGTGAGATCACGAGTCCGAGAATGTTCTCAAAAGTACGTTCATTGGATGCGTCGTAGTACTGCCCCACGCATTCAAAACTCTCCTTAAACTGGTCGTCGAGACCGATTCCAATAACGAATGGCTTCAGTATGATGCCCTGTTTTTGAAGTGCTCGGCTCACTGCGCAGGGATCGCCGTCACAGGCCTCAACGCCGTCGGTGATCAATATGATCACGTTTCGGCAATCGCTACAATTGCTTGGAAAATCATTTGCTGCTTTCTCCAATGAACGCGCGATGGGCGTAGTCCCCTTTGGTCGGATCTCGCTTAATTTCTGTTTGATCCGACGTATGTTGTTCGCCGAAAAGGGCACTTCGAGTCGTGTATCCGAACAGTCCTGAGGTGGAACGGGCTTCTGATGTCCGTAGATGCGCAAAGCCAATTCAAAGTTCGGATCGGGCACTTGTGCCAAACTGTCGAGCATTCGGTTCATGAGCCGCTCGGCGATCTGGATCTTGGTACCACTTTCCCATTGTGCATACATACTCTGCGACGCGTCGAAAACAAAGAGAATGCGGGTCTTCGGAGGCTTTGGCTTTTCAAGATCCTGCCCTGAAGCCTTATAATTTCCGCCTACGGCGAGAAATGCAACTACCGCTATGAACCGAAGTCTGTGCATGGATCAGTAATCGCCCATTGTTTCGGGGTTGTGGTCCAATGCGCTGGCGAGCTGTTCGTCGTTCGGTGCAACACCATGCCAAGCATGCGTGCCCATCATGAAATCGACACCGTTGCCCATTTCGGTTTTTAGTAAGATAATAATAGGCTTTCCTTGACCCGTCATCGATTTCGCTTTATTGAGCACGTCGATGACCTTTTGCAAGTCGTTCCCATTTTCTTCAACGATGACCATCCAGCCGAAGGCTGAGAATTTCGCTTCCAAGTCACCAAGATCAAGCACATCCTTTATATCGCCATCGATCTGCTTGGAATTCCAATCAACGGTAGCGATAAGGTTATCCACTTTGTTGTGGGCCGCGTACATGGTAGCTTCCCATATCTGTCCTTCTTGAAGCTCGCCATCTCCGTGAAGGCTGAAAACGAGTTTATCGTCTTTATTGAGTTTCTTGGTCAATGCCGCTCCAATGGCTACGGACATGCCTTGCCCCAAAGAACCAGAGGCGATGCGCACTCCCGGAAGCCCCTCGTGTGTGGTAGGGTGCCCCTGAAGGCGAGAATCGATCTTGCGGAATGTTCCCAGCTCATCCACCGAAAAGTATCCTGCGCGTGCGAGCGTTGAATAATATACCGGTGAAATATGACCGTTGGAGAGGAAGAAAAGATCTTCGCCTCGGCCATCCATATCAAAGGACCCTTTTTTGTAGTCCATGACCTCGTGGTACAAGGCAGTGAAATACTCTGTACAACCCAATGATCCTCCGGGGTGGCCGGAGTTGTTGGCGTGTACCATGCGTACGATATCTCTGCGGGTTTGGGATACGATGTCTTGAAGAGAAGCGAGATCGGCCATGTGCGATAATTTTGTGCAAAACTATTCCTTTACACGGTAAAGCGGAAGTGTTGTTGGTTTCTTTTGATAAATAGGTGCTGTGCAATTCCTATTTTTGCGGCCTAAAATCGCGAAGTAATGAAATGTGGTATCGTAGGCTTGCCGAACGTGGGGAAATCGACCTTGTTCAACTTTTTAAGTAATGCAAAGGCCCAGTCGGCAAATTATCCGTTTTGCACCATTGAGCCGAACGTAGGCGTGATCAATGTGCCAGACGATCGATTGGCCATGCTAGAATCGTTGGTAAATCCGCAGCGGGTAATGCCGGCTACCGTTGAGATCGTTGACATCGCTGGATTGGTAAAAGGAGCGAGTAAAGGAGAAGGATTGGGAAATCAGTTCCTGGGTAATATTCGTGAAACCCATGCCATTCTGCACGTACTTCGCTGTTTTGAAAACGAGAATATTACCCACGTCGATGGGAATATCGACCCCGTTCGTGACAAGGAGACCATTGATATAGAGCTTCAGTTGAAGGATCTTGAAACGGTCGAGAAGAAAATGGAGAAGCTTCAAAAGCTTACTCGTACGGGTGACAAGAACGCTGTAAAACGATTAGCGGTACTCGAAAAGGTTAAGACTTCATTGGAGAGCGGAATCAGTGTTCGAGCCGTTGAACTCGAAGCAAAAGAAAAGGAAGAGTTCGTTCAAGATATGTTCCTGTTGACCGATAAGCCGATCATGTACGTTTGTAACGTCGATGAGAATTCGCTCCGCGAGGGTAATGAATTCGTGGATCGCGTTCGTGAAGCCGTTAAGGACGAAAATGCCGAGGTGTTGGTGATCGCCGCAACGACAGAAGCCGATATTGCCGAATTGGAGACCTATGAAGAGCGTGAGATGTTCTTGGATGACCTTGGATTGGAAGAACCCGGTGTAAATAAACTCATACGGGCAGCGTACCGATTGCTGCATTTGCAAACCTATTTTACCGCTGGTGTCAAAGAGGTTCGCGCGTGGACCATTCCCATTGGATCTACGGCACCACAAGTGGCAGGAGTTATACACACCGACTTCGAAAAGGGCTTTATTCGCGCAGAGGTCATCCACTACGAGGACTACGTAAAATACGGGAGTGAATCATCGTGCCGAGAGGCAGGAAAAATTCACATTGAAGGAAAAGAGTACATAGTTCAGGACGGCGATGTGATGCATTTCCGCTTCAATGTCTAGGGTTTTGAAAAACCTGTTAAAAACTCGCTGCAAGCTGCGCGCAACGGGCACTGTAAATGCTCTATTTTAGTGGCGAGATGGCGGAAAATCAGTATACAGAAGATAGTATCCGGTCGCTCGACTGGAAAGAGCATATTCGGTTGCGGCCGGGTATGTACATTGGGAAGTTAGGAGATGGTTCGGCCCACGACGATGGGATCTACATCTTGCTCAAGGAAGTTTTGGACAACTCCATCGACGAATTCGTCATGGGGAACGGTAAAACGATCGAGGTTTCGATCAAGAACAACACCGTCACGATACGCGATTATGGTCGTGGTGTGCCTTTGGGAAAGGTCGTGGACGTCGTTAGCAAGATCAACACTGGTGCCAAATACGATAGCAAGGTATTTAAGAAATCGGTAGGACTAAACGGTGTAGGAACCAAAGCCGTAAATGCTCTGTCGGAGCAGTTTCGCATTCAGAGCGTACGTGATAATCAGACCAAGATCGCAGATTTTGAGCGCGGGGCCTTGACCTCGGATGAACCTTTCGCTGAGTCATCCCTGCGCAAAGGAACAAAGGTCTTCTTCGTTCCGGACACTGAGATCTTCGGAAACTACGCATATAGGACAGAGTATGTAGAAAAAATGCTCTGGAACTACGTGTATTTGAACCCGGGATTAACGATCGTCTACAACGGTGAAAAAATGTATTCCGAGAATGGGTTGAAAGACCTTTTGGAAAATAACCTGGATGGAGAAGTGCTTTTTCCTATAATTCATTTGCGCGGAGAAGACATAGAGGTTGCCATGACCGTGAGTGGCAAACAGTACGGCGAACAGTATTACAGCTTTGTTAACGGCCAGCACACCATACAAGGGGGTACCCACCAAGGCGCATTCCGTGAAGCCATTGTAAGGACGGCCCGTGAGTTCTACAATAAGAACTTTGATTCTGCGGATATTCGCCAAGGAATAGTGGCTGCGGTAAGTATCAAGGTCATTGAGCCGGTTTTCGAAAGCCAAACCAAAACCAAGCTCGGCTCCGCGGAAATGGGTCCCGACGGCCCGACCGTGCGCACCTTCATAAATGACTTCATCAAGACGAATCTCGACAACTACCTCCACAAGCACGAAGACGTAGCAGAGATATGGTTAAAGCAGATCATGCAGGCCGAGCGCGAGCGCAAGGAGCTTCAGGGTATAAAGAAGTTAGCGCGTGAGCGTCAGAAGAAAGCGAGCTTGCACAACCGAAAATTGAGGGATTGCCGCTCACATTACGACAATCAAAAGACAGAGGATCGCTTAGAGACCACTTTGTTCATCACGGAGGGTGATTCGGCTTCCGGATCCATTACCAAGGCGCGGAACGTCCGCACGCAGGCCGTCTTTAGTTTAAAGGGAAAGCCTCTGAATAGTTATGGCTTAACGAAAAAGGTGGTGTACGAGAACGAGGAATTCAATCTCCTTCAGGCTGCATTGAACATTGAAGATGGCCTCGAGGGACTTCGCTACAATAACGTTGTCATCGCGACGGATGCCGATGTTGATGGTATGCACATTCGTCTTCTATTGATCACCTTTTTCTTGCAGTTCTTCCCGGAGCTCATCCGCGAGGGACATTTGTACATCCTCCAGACACCTTTATTTAGGGTGAGAAACAAGCAGAAGACCATTTACTGTTATGACGAAAGTGAGAAGAGGTCGGCCATGGAGGAATTGAAAGGCAAGATCGAAATCACTCGATTCAAGGGATTGGGTGAGATCTCACCCGATGAGTTCAAGCATTTCATTGGTAAGGATATCAGGCTTGATCCCGTGCTGATCGGAAAGGATTCCACCATCGACAACTTACTCAAATTTTACATGGGGAAGAATACTCCTCAGCGTCAGGAGTTCATAATTGATAACCTCCGTGTGGAGAAAGACCTGATAGACGACGGAGTATGAGACTGACCAACGAACATCTTAATGAGCGTTTCGTGCTGTTATACGCCCTATTGCTGTTAGGTATTCTTATTGATCTGCTCGTAAGTGGAGTAGATGGTACCATGACGGAATACTTTCAACACCACACGCTATCGATCAGCAGTGCTGGAGTGGCGATACTGTTGTTGTTATTGGGTAAGCCGTACTTCGAGTACGACTCCGATGGAGAAGTATTGATCTTTAAGAGTCGGTACTTTTTGGTAGAACGGTTCTTCCCGGGGCTGACTAAAACTGCCGAGTTTCCCAAGCGTAAGCTCATCGACTACAAGATCACGGGCATTATTCGAAGAACCGTAACGATCAAGATCAAGAGCAAAAAAGGAATGACCGTTAGGCATTTCAACATTACATTCCTTTCGAGGAGCAAACAAAGACACCTCAAAAAATCATTGGACAAGATCAAGCGGCAGAATAGGACCGCCAAAGAGAAGAATTGATGGCAGAAGAGGAATTTGAACCAAATGAATTAGAAGAGGAGGGGGCGGCTACGAGTACGAAAGTATCGGGCATGTATAAGGACTGGTTCCTTGACTATGCTTCATATGTCATTCTAGAACGTGCCGTTCCGGCCCTTGAAGACGGACTCAAGCCCGTACAACGTCGCTTACTGCACAGTATGCGCGAGATGGAAGATGGTCGCTACCACAAAGTGGCCAATTTGATCGGGCACACCATGAAATATCACCCTCACGGGGACGCATCTATTGCGGATGCTTTGGTGCAATTAGGACAGAAGGATTTACTCATCGATTGTCAGGGTAACTGGGGTAATATTTATACCGGGGATCGCGCAGCGGCACCACGATATATAGAAGCTCGACTGTCTAAATTCGCTCTAGAGGTCGTTTTTTCACCAAAGGTCACGACTTGGCAAGCTAGTTATGACGGTAGAGGAAAGGAGCCCGTGTTCTTACCTGTCAAGTTTCCACTTTTGTTGGCGCAAGGAGTAGAAGGCATTGCGGTCGGATTATCGACGAAGATCATGCCTCATAACTTCGTTGAACTCATCGATGCGAGTATCGATACTTTACGCGGTAAAAAGCCCAAGCTATTTCCTGATTTTCCGACCGGAGGAATAGCTGATTTCAGTCAGTACGACGATGGAGTTCGCGGTTCGCGTATCAAGGTGCGAGCGCGGATTTCGGTCGAAGACAAAAACTTACTTCGAATAAGTGAGATTCCGTTTGGAACTACAACTACCAGCCTGATCGATTCCATTTTAAGGGCGAATGATAGGGGAAAGATGAAGATCAAGAAGATCGAAGACAATACGGCTGAGCACGTAGAAATCCTGATCCACATTCCAACGAACCTCAGTCAGGATAAAACCATCGATGCACTCTATGCCTTTACGGATTGTGAGGTATCGATAAGCCCCTTGTGCTGTGTCATTGAAAACGATCGTCCATACTTTGCCGGTATCAGTGACTTGATCAGACTGAGCACGGAGAACACACTTAATGTTCTGAAAAGAGAGCTGGAGATAGAGCTTGACGAACTAGAAGAGCAATGGCATTTTGCGAATTTGGAGCGCATCTTTATCGAGAACAGGATATACCGCGATATAGAGGAAGAGGAGACTTGGGAAGGAGTGATCGCCGCCATCGACAAAGGGTTGAAGCCACACACTAAGCATTTGAATAGGGCGGTTACCGAGGAAGATATAGTGCGATTGACAGAGATTCGCATCAAGCGCATATCTAAATTCGATCTGGATAAAGCGCAGCAGTTCATCTCGGGTCTTGAAGAAAAGATCGAGCAGGTTAAGCACCACCTGGCTAATTTGGTCGATTACGCCATTGATTACTTCAAAAACCTGAAAGCCAAATATAAAGAGGGCCGCGAGCGGAAAACCGAGATTCGAGTATTTGACGACATCGTGGCCAACAAGGTTGCCATAGCGAACGAACGCCTTTACGTCAACAGGGAGGAGGGATTTATCGGAACCGCCTTGCGCAAGGATGAGTTCGTAACCGAGTGCTCCGACATCGATGACATTATCGTATTCAGGCGCGATGGAAAAATGATGGTCACCCGGGTCGACAAGAAGACCTTTGTTGGTAAGGACATCATACATGTGGCCGTTTGGAAGAAAAAAGATAAGCGCACGACCTACAATATGATCTATCGCGATGGTCCGAAGGGGGCGTACTACGTTAAGCGGTTCCCGGTTTCCAGTATCACCAGAGATAGGGAATACGATTTAACGGCTGGGGCCAAAGGCTCATATGTTGAATATTTCACCGCCAATCCGAATGGTGAAGCGGAAACCGTAATGGTGTACCTGCGTCAACTTAAAAGGCTTAAGAAGACCAATTTCGAGTTGGACTTTTCTGAGCTCATCATCAAAGGTCGAGCGGCTAAAGGCAATATCGTTACGAAAAACCCCATAAAGAGGATCGATCTTCGGGATGAGGGGGTGAGCACCTTGAAGCCTCAAAAGATTTGGTTCGATGACACCGTGCGAAAATTAAATACGGAAGGTCGGGGCGAACTACTGGGGTCGTTCAGTGGGGACGATCGCATATTGGAGGTCGCGCAGAATGGATCGTACCGATTGCTCGGATTTGAACTCAGTACTCACTTTGAGGACGAGGTTGTTTTACTGGAGAAGTTTGATCCGGACAAACTACTGAACGTGGTTTATTATGAAGGGGAGAAGGGGCTTTACTATGTGAAGCGATTTGTTCCGGAAATGGTCGATAAAACCAAGAAGGTAGAATTCATACCAGAGACGGAGGGAACCTATCTAGAGTTGGTGACCAGTGATTTCATTCCTCAAATTGAGATCGAATACACGAAGATGCCCAACAAGAATCGCCGTCCGAATGAAACGGTGAACTTGGCTGAGTTCATTTCCGTTAAAGGACTAAAAGCATTGGGGAATCAGTTGACCAGGCACAAGGTCAAGAGTATTGACTTACTGGAGGCCATTGAGAAAGACCCGCCAAAGCCCGAAAAACCTGAAGAGGACACATCCGTCCGAGAGGGCGAGAACCTAACCCCGGCGGAGAATGACACATCTAATAATAAAGGCGGGGGTTCATCTACAGAAGATGGTCAATTCTCTATGGAACTTGAGTGATTTCCATTTGTTACCTTTGAGAATCTCTTATCTACTCAATATGAAGCGATTGCTAATTTTCTGTCTTCTGAGTGTATTTTCGTTTGCCCAGGGACAAAACCTAAACATGACCCTTTTGGGTCAACTACCGTACACGCAGACCCTCAATGATATTTGGGGATATGCTGACGGCAATGGAAATGAATACGCCTTGGTTGGCGCGCAGAACGGTTTCAGTATCGTCGATGTGACCAACTCGGCCAACCCCGTGAAAAAAGCGTACATAGGCGGGGTTTGTAGTACATGGCGCGATGTTAAAGTATGGGGCGATAAAGCTTATGTTACGCACGATTCGCCAAACTGTTCACCGGGAAACCCGAGTGATGGACTTTTGATTGTGGACTTGAGTGACATTGCCACGAATTCGAATCCGGCGTACTGGAATTACTTTCCAACGTGGAATGGTCAAACGTTAACAACGGCTCACAACCTGTACATCGACGAGAACGGGATCTGTTATTTGTTCGGGGCAAATATTGGTGTTGGTGGTGCCTTGCTGTTGGATTGTACGGTGAATGATACTGCTCCGCCCGTGATCGGAATTTACAACGAGTATTATTTACACGATGGGATGGTGCGCGGTGACACACTATGGGGTGGTGCGATCTATCAAGGAGAAATGGTTGCGATCGATGTAAGCAACCCGTCAGCTATTGGTTCGGCCATGGGCTCTGTTAGTACTCCAGACGTTTTTTCTCACAATGCTTGGGTAAGCCAGGATGGAAGCCATGTATTTACTGTGGATGAAGTTTCTGGTGCTTATGTTGCAGCGTATGACGTGACCGACTTGAGCAATATCACCGAGGTTGATCGTGTTCAACCTGAACCGAATAATGGTGTGATCCCTCACAACGCTTATGTGAAGGGGCAATTCATTTACACGAGCTGGTACCGCAGTGGTATTTTGATTCACGACGCTACATATCCATACAACGTAATTCGCGTGGGCCAGTATGACAGCTCACCATTATCTGGTGGTGGATTCAACGGAGCTTGGGGCGCTTATCCATTTGCCCCTAGCGGAAACATCTACGTAAGCGATATGGAGCAAGGCCTTTTTGTCTTGGGTTACACACCTCAGCAGGCCTGTTACCTTGAAGGTACGATCACAGATGCGGCGACGTCCGCACCGATCGCAACGAGTCAAGTGGAATTGCTTACATCTGGCATATCGGAAGGAGCTAATCTGAGCGGTTTCTACGCTACCGGTACACCAAATGCGGGAACGTATTTTGCGGTTTACTCGGCTCCCGGGTACACTTCTGATACGATCTCTGTTACACTTGCTAATGGTGTTTTGACAACTCAGAATGCGAGCTTGAGTCCATTGGGAAGCACGAGTTTGGATGGTTCCGTTGTGGACAGTAACGGCACGGCGCTTTCTCGTGTAACGGTGGTGATGAGCAACGGTTTCAACACCTATACCGAAACAACGAATGCCAATGGTCAAGTGACTTTCTCCCCGCTCTTTTACGGTACTTATAATGTATCGGCAGGAGCATGGGGATACAGAACTGAGTGTACGTCGATCGTTGTGGACGCAAATACTTCAAGCATTACTCTGGACCTAGAACCCGGGTACTACGACGATTTTAGTTTTGACTTTGGTTGGAGCAATTTGAGCACGGTCTCTACCGGAATTTGGGAGCGTGCCGTACCGGAAGGAACCACGTACAACGGTGCTCCATTTAATCCGGACGTGGATGTTCAAGGCGATTGTTTGGACCAAGCTTATGTTACCGGAAACGACGCCGGATCGGGTGCAGGCTGGGACGATGTAGATGAAGGTTTTACTACGTTGCGCTCGCCTCAAATGAACTTGAATGGCTACACGGATCCTTATTTAAGTGTTTATCACTGGTTTGCAAATGCCGGTGGATCGGGAACGCCAAACGACACCATGATCCTGTTCTTGAATGATGGTGCGGCTACTTACGAGTTGGATCGCTTTGATCAGAGTATGCCTCAAAGTCAATGGATTCAGACATCTTATCGGATCTTGGATTGCACGAACAATCTGAGCACGGTCCAATTCAGAGCGTATGTGGCTGACTTGGTTTCTACGGGTGGACACTTTGTCGAGGCGGGAATCGATCAGTTCGAAGTAGTAGATAGCGCATCATCCAGCATAGGACCAGGAGAAGAGTTAGATCTCGGCATCAGCGTCTATCCGAATCCGGCAATGGAACAGCTCACTGTAGCCATAGGCGACCGAGGTATTTCACTTGATTTTGATATCGTCGATATCAGCGGCCGAAACCTAGGTTCGTATTCGATCGAAAAAGGAAATGTCAAGCACATCATTGATGTGAAAGGTCTGGAATCGGGCATTTATTTTATTAGAACTCAATCTGGACAGACTATACGCTGGGTAAAGATCTAATCGAGCGAAAATCCTTGCTCCCTTGTAGATACCCCAAAAATTGGGACAGTGAAATTAATAAATAATTTTACTGTAAATGAAGAGACGAAAATTCACCTCAA
>JAGWBA010000011.1 GCA_021296215.1 Flavobacteriales bacterium | reverse complement strand
AAGAATCTATCTTTAATCAAACCCAATTATTAACTAACAAAACCGCATTGTTGGTCTGAAATATGGGGAGTATTACAATTCGCTTACGTAAGAACTATCCAACTAATCAACTAATCAACCACTCAACCCCTCCCGACATTCGTCTAATAAAGAAAAGGGTGAATAACGTACATTGCATTCACCAAAACACCATTATGCGCTACCTATTAACCTTGCTGGCTGCAGCGGCCTTGTCGTCCTGCGCCACTGTTTTCGGAAGTCGCAACAACACCCTGCGCTTCGATGAAACTATTTCGCCCGATGTCACCGTATACATCGATCAAGTTGAGATCGGATCGCCTACGAACGGAAAACTCAAGATCCCGGCAACCGTCGTGCAACACAGTAGCGTTATCCAGATTCTGGATCCGGACAAAGGCGTCATCCTAACGGACACCCTGGCGCGAAAAGTCTCAACAGCCTACTTCATCCTCGACTTCACGGCCCGGGCTGTGAGTCATTCCGTCGATTTCATGTCGGGCAACATCTACCGACCTCACCCGCGTAATTTCAGCCTGGAACCATGAAAAAGTATTTACCCATTTTGGTTTTCGCCCTCTCGGGCGGATGGGTAACCGGGCAGACTTGGTAGGACCGAGCGGTGTCCGATCCCAACTACGGTAAGTTCAACTTTTTGCAAATCACGGGCCACAGCGGCTCCCACCTGTACACCGGGGAAGGCCTGGAAGGGTTCTTGGACAATGGCTATGCCGGAGTCGAAATTCGATTGGGGTGGGAGTCGTACGGCAAGGAGTGGCGGCAGAGCAATGCCAATTTTCCCGGCTACGGAATAGGCTATTATTCCGGAATCATCGGGGACCCCGAGATCATGGGGAATCCGAACGCGATATATGCTTGGTTTTCACAGCCCCTGACCAATACCGAACGAAAACACGTTTTGCTCTGGGAGGTTGCGGCCGGACTCACATACGACCTTAAGGCCTACGACCCGGAGACCAATCCCTATAACGACGCCATTGGCTCGCGCACAACGGTGTATTTCAACATCAACCTCGCTGGAAAAAGCGAGATCAACCGCGAGATCGATTTGACCTACGGACTCGATTTGACCCATTTCTCGAATGGACGTTCATTTACACCGAACTACGGATTAAATATGGTTGGATTCAATGTCGGTTTTCGATACCATTTCAACCCATTCCAAAAGTTCGTCCAGGCTCAGGATCCCAATATGATACTATCGGCCCGCCCGGAGCGAATATACGGGGGCGCTCGACCCAAGCCTAAGTCGATCGATGTAAACACTTACGTTAGTATTGGAACGGTTCAGACCGAGCGCGATTCGGCCGAAGGATTGCGGTATGCAACCAGCAGTATCGTACTCGATTTTCGCAGGGTGTACAGTCATAAAGGTGCTTGGACAGCCGGGGTGGATTTCTTTTACGGCGGATCCCTTTACGAAAACTCGGATGAGTGGGACATGGGGCAGCCAGCTGTGAAAGGCGACTACCGGAATATCGGTGTGCACCTGGGACATGAGTACAACATCGAGAAATTTGGATTGGTGACGCAATTGGGTCGCTATGTGTACAAGACCATCGACGCTCGGGGCGATGTTTGGGCGCGGGGTGGATTGAATTACAAGTTTACCCCGCGGTTCTTTGCTCAAATTGCACTCAAAACGCAGAATGGAGCCGCCGCCGACTGGATCGAGTGGGGGGTAGGGTACACAATATTTACACACTCGAAGCGATCAACCGCGACGATCTACAATTCGCAATAAGTGATCGACGATCTTGTTGGTCGCCCCGGTTTTGGCGCGAACATATTCCGAAGCTCGCGCTCCGAGGGTGCCCCATTCTTCGGGGTTGGGGATCGCGGCCCAATCGTTTTCTGATTTCATGCTCACGCCGGCTCCGGCTTGCAAGAGCTCTTTAGCTTCGATGAACTTTTCGTGATTCGGACCTATGAAAACTGGTAGTCCCCATGCCGCCGCTTCAAGTGTATTGTGCAACCCTTTCCCGAATCCGCCACCGATCAAAGCAGCATCTCCATAGCGATAGAGTTTGGCGAGCATGCCCATGGTGTCTATAAGTAGTACACGACTCGTCAGGTCGTCCGTGCTCGTGTATCGCTCAGCTTCGGGAAAACGCTTTTCGATGTCGCGTAAGTGATCTTCGTGGATCTCGTGTGGGGCAATGATCAGGGGTCCCTTCCAGTACTGTTGTGCAATGGCTTCTTCCGCGGGCCAAGAGCTTCCGAGCACGAGAACTTTTCCGTCTGGTTTCCAGCGATCGAGTTTTTCGTCTCGCTTGGCCGCTTCAACGATCTGAACGACTCGATCGAAACGCGTATCGCCGGCAACTTCGACCTCTGTTATCTCCAAAGATAAGGCTGCATCGAGGCTAGCGGCATCTTGAACGAATATGCGCTCGAAATGGCTGAGGGCATCGCGAAAAACCTTTCCGTAGGGACGGAAGAAGATTTGATCGCGCCGCAGGCGCGCGCTAATGAGGAAACGCGGAATGCTGCGCTCGTCGAGGGCCGACTGAAGATGTAGCCAATGTTCGTACTTGACGAATACGGCAGCCGAGGGGTTTACCAGTTCGATGAAATCTCGCGCATTCGCGGGTGTATCGAGCGGAAGGTACAGTACGGCGTCGGTGCCGTTGTAATTCTTTCGGACTTCGAAGCCCGAAGGACTGAAGAAGGTGAGCACAATAGGGGTGTTAGGTCGCTTGGCCTGTAGGACCTCGATAACGGGTCGGCCTTGCTCGAACTCGCCAAGTGAGGCGCAATGAAACCAGATCGGCTTATGAATACCTTGAAGTTGTTCTTTGTACCTCTTTCGCCAATTTTCCCGGCCTGCAGTCCAAAGTTGGGCTTTAGGAACCCATCGCGCCGCGAGGCGCAGAGCCAGTCCATAACCCTTTATGCCGACGGTGTACCAGTGTGGGACCCGGAAGCTCATCAATAATAATAGTACTTGGCGTTTCGGTCCGATTTGGGGTAGAGTGCCACGGTGAAACCGATGCGAAAGCCGAGGGACATATCGAGGCGCGATTCTTCGTAGGGCGCGCGCAGGTCCATTTGCCAAGGACGCCGACCTTGTAATAGGCCTTGCGAGAGTTCCACCGCGGCGAACATATTGAAATAGCCGTTGCTCGAGAGGTATTGGTAACCGAGCGATTCGGAGAAGAAAATTCCGCTTGTAAGGCGGTCGTAGTATTTGGCGTAGGTAGGATTGAGTTGCGGGGTAATGTCGCCCGGATTTTCGATCTGGATCTTATGCTGCCAGTAGCCGATGCGGCCCATGGCGTAGAATCCCGAATTAGGGTTAGGGCCGGGGCCACCCAAGAGGTAACCGATGTTTCCGTAGACGCGTAAACCGCGTTGGAAAATTCGGATATCGGCAAAGCGCCCGGTGGCGTCTATTATTTGCCCTTCTGAGGTGGCGATGCTGTCGAGAATGGTCACCTCCTTCACTCCGCCTCCGAACTCGAAACTCGCGCCAACACCAAAAAGGAGGCGTTTGCTTGTTTTGACCGTAAAGTCGAGGGTGAGGGCACTGTGGTCGCTGAATCGATCGTCGAGGTCCCCAAAGGGAAGTTGATAGGCATACGAGAACCGGATCATGGGGATCACCGCGTTAGTGTCGCGTGCGGTCACCTGAGCATTGGCGAAGTTGGCGGCTATGACCTGAACCAAAAGCACGAGCAATATCACCCGTGATAGTTGTTTTGAAATCCTGCCAAGAATCAATTTCTTCCCTACCATTAATTGCTACATTTGCTTGTAAAGGTACTAATTACATGCTATGAGAAAACTTCAGATGGTCGACCTGCCGGCGCAGTACGACTTGATCAAAGAGGAGATCGATGCGGCCATTTTGGATGTCGTGCGCTCCTCAGCTTATATTAACGGTCCCGAGGTAAAATCATTTCAATCGGAGATCGAAGAATATTTAGGTGTAAAACACGCCATACCTTGTGCCAACGGTACGGATGCCCTGCAAATCGCCATTATGGGACTTGGGTTAAAGCCCGGTGACGAGGTGATCACGGCTACATTTACTTATGTGGCGACCGCAGAGGTGATCGCGCTTCTGGGATACACCCCGGTATTGGTGGACGTAAACGAAGATACTTTCCAGATCGATCCCGCTGCTGTTCGAAAGGCCATTACGCCTAAGACCAAGGCGATCGTTCCGGTACATTTATTCGGACAAAGTGCTCCTATGGAAGAGATCATGAAGATCGCCGAGGAGCACAATTTGTATGTGGTTGAGGATAATGCCCAAGCCATTGGAGCGGACTATACTTTTAGCGACGGAACGGTCAGGAAGACCGGTACCATTGGTCATGTTTCAGGGACTTCGTTTTTCCCGTCGAAGAACTTGGGTTGCTACGGTGACGGTGGGTGCATTTTTACCAACGACGATGAGTTGGCCAACAACTTGCGTCAGATCGCGAACCACGGTCAGTCAGTCCGCTACTATCACGACCAAGTTGGGGTGAATTCACGCCTCGATAGTATCCAGGCGGCCATCCTCCGAATTAAACTACGCCATTTGGATCGGTACAACGCAGCGCGCCGTGAGGCGGCCGATTATTACGACGCTGCATTCTCCGATATGCCTCAGATCAAGGTGCCGGCGCGGGCAAATAAATCGACCCACGTTTTCCACCAATATACATTGCAATTGGTCGATGGGGACCGAGACGCCTTAGTGGCTGAGTTGCAGAAGCGCGATGTGCCTGCTATGATCTATTATCCTGTGCCGCTACATATGCAAAAGGCCTATCAAGACGATCGCTACACATCGGGAAGTTTCCCTGTGACCGAGCGATTGTGTGCTCAGGTTTTTAGCTTGCCCATGCACAGTGAGATGACCAAGGAACAACAAGATGTAATCATTAAAGCCGTAAAAACACCATTGTCATGAATATAGCAGTAGTAGGTACCGGGTACGTAGGATTGGTAACCGGTACGTGTTTAGCTGAAACGGGGAATAAAGTTATTTGTGTTGATATCGACGAAGCTAAGGTGGATAAAATGCGTAATGGCGTAGTGCCCATCTACGAACCGCATTTGGATGTATTGTTCGAGCGGAACATCAAAGCGGGCCGATTAAAATTCACGACTGATTTGGCCGAGGCGGTACACCCTGCCGACATCATTTTTCTCGCGCTTCCAACTCCTCCGGGGGAGGATGGCTCAGCCGATTTGAGCTACGTTTTGGGGGTTGCTGATGACTTGGGAAAGATGATCAGAGACTACAAGGTGATCGTAGACAAGAGTACAGTACCGGTAGGAACTGCCGAGAAAGTTACTGCTGCCGTGGCCGCCAATGCTCAGGTTGATTTCGGCGTAGTTTCGAACCCTGAGTTTTTGCGTGAAGGATTTGCGGTGGACGATTTCATGAAGCCAGACCGTATAGTTGTCGGTTGCAGTACTGAGCGTGCTCAGGACCTCATGGAGAGCTTGTACAAGCCCTATGTTCGTCAAGGAAACCCGATCATTTTCATGGGCGAAAAGTCTGCCGAGTTGACCAAGTACGCTGCGAACAGCTTCTTGGCGACCAAGATCACTTTCATGAATGAGATCGCCAATTTCTGCGAACGAGTAGGGGCCGATGTAGACAAGGTCCGAATCGGAATTGGAACGGATACGCGTATCGGTAAGCACTTCTTGTTCCCCGGAATCGGATACGGCGGAAGCTGTTTCCCGAAAGATGTTCAGGCCTTGGCAAAATCGGGCCGTGAGTACGGTTATGATTTTAAAATCCTCGAGAGCGTGATGAGCGTTAACGAGCAGCAGAAAGTGGTCATTGTATCTAAGGTGCTCGATTACTTCGGGGGTAACCTCCAAGGCAAGAAGATCGGAATGTGGGGATTGGCCTTCAAACCCGACACCGACGATATTAGAGAGGCGCCCTCTTTGTACATTATCGATAAGTTGACCGAGGCCGGTACTGAGATCACTGCATTTGACCCTGAGGCCGTGGACAACGTAAAGCGATTGATTGGAGACAAGATCAAGTACACTGATGATCAATACTCAGCGATAGATGGAGCCGATGCTTTGGTGATCTGTACTGAATGGGGGGTGTTTAGAAACCCCGATTTCGATGAAGTCGAAGATAAGATCGGCTCAAAGGTCATTTTTGACGGAAGAAACCTGTACGACCTCGACGAGATGAAAGAGCGTGGATATTTCTACAGCAGTATCGGTCGAGAAGTCGTGCGATAAACTATAAACTATGCCCAGAGTACTGATTACGGGAGCCGCAGGTTTCTTGGGAAGTCATTTATGCGATAGATTCCTTGCCGAAGGTTATCGAGTTGCGGCTATGGATAACTTGATCACCGGTGATTTGCGAATCATCGAGCATTTAATGCATCGCGATGATTTCGAGTTCTACCATCATGACGTGAGTAAATTCGTTCACGTAAGTGGAGATTTGGATTACATTCTTCACTTCGCTTCGCCGGCAAGTCCTATCGACTACTTAAAGATCCCGATCCAAACGTTAAAAATGGGGTCACTGGGTATCTATCATTTACTCGGGCTAGCTAAAGAAAAGAATGCACGGCTGCTCATCGCTTCTACTTCTGAGGTTTACGGTGACCCTTTGGTACACCCGCAACGCGAAGACTATTGGGGGAATGTGAATCCGGTTGGGCCACGTGGAGTGTACGACGAGGCCAAGCGTTTTCAGGAAGCCATTACCATGGCTTACCACACCTTCCACGGCTTAGAAACCCGTATCGTGCGAATCTTCAATACCTATGGACCTCGAATGCGATTGAATGATGGTCGGGTATTGCCCGCATTCATTGGACAAGTGCTCCGAGGAGGAGATTTGACCGTGTTTGGAGATGGCTCACAAACGAGGAGTTTTTGTTATGTAGATGACCTCGTTGAGGGGATCTACCGCTTATTACTCAGCGACTGTTCCGATCCGGTCAATATTGGCAACCCCGATGAGATCACCATATTGGAGTTTGCCGAAGAGATCATAAAGCTCACGGGAACGGACCAAAAGATCGTATTCAAAGATCTTCCGACAGACGACCCCAAAGTTCGTCAACCCGATATCTCCAAGGCTCGAGAGATCCTCGGATGGGAGCCTAAAGTAAGTCGCGAAGAAGGATTGAAGATCACCTATGAATACTTCAAGAGCCTGCCGAAGGAGCGATTGAATGAAACGGCTCACTACAATTTCGATAAGTACATAAAACGCTGACCCATGGGAGCAAAGATCTTGGTTACGGGCGGACTCGGATACATTGGGGCTCATACATGTGTGTCGCTGATAGAAAAGGGGTATGAGCCTTTGGTCATCGACAACTTGAGTGAATCCGACTACGAAGTCAAAGGACGTATCGAAAAGATCACCGGCCGAGAGTTGCTCTTTGAGCCGATCGAGATGTGCAACCTACAGGAGTTGGATGGCGTTTTTCAGAGAAATCCGGACATCTCCGGAGTAATTCATTTTGCCGCTTTCTTGCTGGTGAACGAATCGGTGGATGATCCACTCAAGTATTACGAGAACAACCTGATATCCACCATGAATTTGCTGAAATGCATGGAAAAATACTCGGTTGCTCCAATCGTGTTTAGCTCTAGTTGCACCGTATATGGAAATCCGGATGTTTTGCCGGTTGGCGAGAATGCCCCGGTAAAAGAAGCGGAATCGCCTTACGGAAATACGAAGAAGATAGGTGAAGATATTCTGAAGGACTTCAGCAAGGTTAGTGGAGTGAACGTCATATCCCTCAGGTATTTTAATCCGATCGGTGCTCATGAATCATCGATCATTGGGGAATTCCAAGATGGTGAACCTCACCATTTGGTACCATACATCACGGAAACGGCTGTCGGAAAACGGGCGAAACTTCGAGTATTCGGGGGCGACTATAATACTCGCGACGGATCTTGTGTTCGGGATTATATTCACGTGGTTGATATTGCCGATGCTCATATACTCGCCGTACAGAGATTGATCGACGGCAGGAGTGAAGGAGATTTTGAGGTATTTAACCTCGGTTCAGGAGACGGATTCACGGTGCTCGAGATGATCAACGTATTTGAGTCGTCCACCGGAATCTCCATTGAATATGAATTGGTGGATAGAAGACCTGGAGATGTTGAGGCCGTTTATGCTGATATCTCTAAAGCCCGCAACATACTCGGTTGGGAGCCCAAGCGTTCATTGGAAGAAATGCTCTCTTCCGCATGGAACTTTGAAGAAGCACTTAAAAAACAAGAATAAAATGTCTGAATTCAAACGAACACTACTGGTAACGGGTGGAGCCGGATTCATTGGTTCGCATGTTGTACGTGTGCTGGTGAATAGATATCCGGATACCTTGATCGTCAATCTCGATGCTTTGACCTATGCGGGCAACCTAGAAAACCTGAGCGATGTATACGGGGCGACGAACTACAAGTTTGAGAGGATCGACATAAACGATGTAGCGGCACTGAAAGATCTTTTCGGCCGCTATGACTTCGACGGTGTAATTCACTTGGCTGCCGAGAGTCATGTTGATAGAAGTATCAGCGATCCATTGGCTTTCGTTCGCACGAATGTTATTGGAACCGTAAACCTCTTGAATGAGGCGGTTGATGCCTGGAAAGGAGACTATACAGGAAAACGGTTCTATCATATTTCAACAGATGAGGTGTACGGAACTTTGGGTGACTCCGGACTGTTCTTGGAAACTACTCCATATGATCCAAATTCTCCTTATTCGGCCAGTAAAGCCAGTGGTGATCATTTCGTGCGCGCTTACGGTGAAACTTATGGTTTGCCCTATGTGATAACGAACTGCTCTAACAATTACGGGCCTAATCAATTTCCGGAGAAATTGATCCCTTTATTCATCAACAACATCAAGAACAATAAACCTTTGCCGGTATACGGCGATGGAAAATACACTCGGGACTGGCTGTATGTGATCGACCACGCGCGAGCGATCGACCTCGTTTATCACGAAGGTGTTAATGCTGAAACATATAACATCGGAGGATTCAACGAATGGCAGAACATCGACCTCATTATAGCGCTCATAGAACAGATGGATCGAAAACTCGGTCGCGAGCCGGGCACTTCTGAAGCATTGATCACCTATGTGACGGATCGTCCCGGGCACGACCGTCGATACGCCATCAATGCCAACAAGATCAAGAACGAACTTGGATGGGAACCTTCAGTAACTTTTGAAGAGGGGTTGTCTGAAACCATTGACTGGTACTTGGCTAATGAAGAATGGATGAACCGAGTTACTTCAGGCGCGTACCAAGACTACTACAAAGAGATGTACGCAGAGCGTTAAAGCAGAACGTTGCCCACCGGCTTAATAGGCTCGGGCAAATCGGTTTCACCCAACATCTCCCGCAGGTCGATCTCAATGGTTCGACACAAGCTCGTCATGGGAATATCGAAGGCCAAACCTTCAAACGGGTTCTCAGCATAATCGCCTACGATCTCCATGATCAGGAATACCCAACCTACGATCACGGTGAAGGGAATGGTCATCCATACCATCCAAGTGCCCATTTTATCAAAAGCTTCTACGAGACCTAACGGAAGCAGAAAAATGAATAAAATGGTGAATAACATTGAGGAAGTGGCGTACTGTCGCGGTAAGGGAAAGTTTTTAATGCGCTCATTTTTACCTTGTAGCGTGTAAAACTCCTCGAGCAGTCCAGCGAGTTTCACATACTGGTAATCGGTGATCACCCCATCTTTGCGAAGTTGCGTAATGTCAGCACTTTGATTCGCGATCAACTGAGTGGCCGGATTCTTGGCATTCATGATCGACTTGAGTTCCTCTGGATCCAAGAATGACTGAATCTCCTCTTCCCGTGAGAGATTAAAAAAGTTCTTCGCCAAACTCAATCGATAGGGCTCGTTGTGGGGCTCGTAATGCTCCCAAGTTCTATGTTCGAGAAGTTGCCTACGATGCTTATATAGCCACGCAATTTGGCGATAGATCAACTTGCGGTGCATCTTTTTAAGCTGCTCTTCGCTCCACCCCGCGATTCCGTCCATATCCTGCACGAAATCACGTGCCATGATCCCCCAGGTTCTGCTCGAGTTCACAATGCCTCCCCAAATCTTTCGAGCCTCCCAGGTTCGGTCGTAGGCCGAATTGTTCTTAAAACCCAGGTAAAATGAAACAGCTACACCCACGACCGGAATTACAGCCCACGGTATGCTGACGAACTTAAGGCCGAAAATGCCATATACGATAACCACAGCGGCCGAATAGATCGCCATGAATAGAATACCTCCCCTCGTATACCAGACCAGGTTTCTAAAATCAATGCTGCGTTGAACGAGCATCGTTAAAGGCTAAAAGAAGATACATTCGCCTCTCGATGGATCTTCTTCACCAACCCTTGTAACACTTTTCCCGGTCCAACTTCAATAAAATCCGTAGCTCCACCGGCCACCATGGCCTCTACGCTTTGAGTCCACTTCACCGGTGCCGTCAATTGCGCCACCAAGTTCTTTTGGATCTCACCGGCATCGCTAACCGCGGCCGCCGGAACATTCTGATATACAGGGCAAATAGGATTACTGAACGACGTGTTCTCTATCGCGGCAGCTAACTTTTCACGAGCCGGCTCCATCAATGGCGAGTGAAAAGCGCCCCCCACTGGAAGTATCAATGCTCTTCGTGCACCCGCTTCCTGCATTTTTTTACACGCGGCCTCAACGGCCGGATATGCGCCTGAGATCACCAGTTGACCCGGACAGTTATAGTTGGCCGGTACAACGATTCCGTCGACCTGGCTGCAAAGGTCTTCAACAACAGCGTAGTCCAACCCTAAAATCGCCGTCATGGTAGAAGGCTCCGCTTCGCAAGCTTCCTGCATGGCCAACGCACGCTGAGATACTAATTTCAATCCGTCCTCGAAATTCATTGACTTCGAAGCAACCAGCGCGCTAAATTCCCCGAGGGAATGCCCGGCGGTCATATCCGGAGTAAACGCTGAACCCACGGCTTCAGCCGAGATCACACTATGGAGAAAAATGGCCGGTTGGGTAACTTTTGTTTGCTTTAGCTCTTCGTCGGTCCCACTGAACATGATGTCGGTGATCCGGAATCCTAAAATGTCGTTTGCTTGCTCAAAGCGCTCTTTCAATGCACCACCCCTGTCGTAAAGGTCTTGCCCCATTCCAACGAACTGAGCGCCTTGGCCCGGAAAAACGTATGCTTTCATATCAGTGAGTTTTGGTCATGGTCTCGGGAATAGCGATGATGTAATCGGCTTCACCGAGATGATCTTCTTCTAATTCATCAATTTCTGCTTGTTCCACCGAAGCGATCACAACGATCTTCAAATTCGGGTTCATCTGACGCAAGTACCAGCCAATTCCCTCACCGTACTTGCTGTGAAAAGTTCCATGAAAATGCAAGAAACTGTCGCCCTCTTCTAAATTTTTATTGATGCTCCATGCCATGGTCCAGTCCTTCATTGCCTGAGCGCGTATCATGTCCCAACCGCCGTGACCCATTCCCATTTCAAGCATCTCGCGATAGCTTCTCAAATTAGTGTCGAGTGGCATATCTCCGGCCGGGAAATAAGCTTTAGCCGCAGCGGGGAGCGAATCCAGCGCAGCCATACCATTCAAATAAATGATGTTGGCATAGCGGCGGGGAACGTTCGTCGCGATCAACGGAATGCCATTCTCCTTGGCGTATTCAACTATCGGCTTGTAATCGGTAGAGTAATTGGGCCAAAAATGAGTTTGACCCTTAAAACTGCGCTCCGACATTTGCCCACTCATGTACTCGTCGAGCACCAACTGCTGATCGGTCTCGAACATCTCCATGCCCAATATCAACCGACCCTCTCCCTCGCGATTAACAAAATCAGTCATTTCCCACTGCACCCAGTGGCAGATCGGATTGTTATGCAGCTCACCGAACAGGATCACATCGGCATTCAACAAGTCCTTCTTGAGTTTTTCGTACTTGACCTCTTTACCTTCGGCGTTGAACCAAGCCGATGCTTTAGGCTGCGCCCATACTCCTCCGGTCAAAGCTAAAGCCAATGCTAGCACTAACGCTATCTTCTTACTCCCCATAATACTCCACAAAGTTATTTTCCGTCTCCTCCAATCGCAGCTTGTGCAGTTTCGCACCTAAAGCTTCGATCTCCGGAGCTAGTATGTTCCAGAACTCAATGATAAGGATTTCAGTCGAAGCCATCTTACCTCGCATAAAATCCACGTCCCGGTTCAGGTTCTTGTGATCCACCTGGTCGATCACTTTTTCCTTCATCAATCTACTCAGGTCTATCAAGTTCACTACGAAGCCAGTATCCGGATCCAGCTCTCCTTTGACCGTAGCGATCAAAGCGAAATTATGACCGTGAAAATTCTCATTGGCACATTTCCCAAAGACCGCATCGTTCTGCTCGACAGTCCAATTTGGGTTGTACAATTGATGCGCCGCACTAAATCGCTCCCTTCGCTGAATATATACTAAGGCCATGCCTGCTTAAATTTGGTGCAAAGATACGACACCTGAGGTATTGAATATAGTGAGTTCCTCATTCGTCAAATGAGTACCTTGATACCTTGCAACTAAACCGCTGTACTATGTTTCGCCTCGGTAGCCACCCTCTTAATTTAGCGGTCCGATTCATCCTCGAAATCGCCATGCTACTCGCCCTCGGATTTTGGGGATACCACATTGCCGCCCAAGGCCGGCACTATTGGTGGGCCCTTCTTTTCCCAACACTCGCCATGAGCCTCTGGGCCATTTTCGCCACAAGGAACGATCCCAGTCGCTCCGGAAAGACCTTCGTGCAAACCCCCGGACCCATTCGGTTGGCCCTCGAGTGGACCCTATTCTCTTGTGCCATTTGGGCCTGCTTCGATTTGTCGATCCCTCGACTAGGCGCCGTTTTCCTAGCTGTTACGGTGCTTCACTACATTTTATCCTGGGACCGCATCCTTTGGCTTCTCGGCCAGCGATGAATGTCTGTCCCGGCACGTTTTTTTTGTTTGATTCTGGGCCTCGCGGCCCGATGGGTTTGCGCCGAGTCCAATACAAATCTTCACCTGGCCTCATCGCTTACACGGCCCCTTGAGCCGTTGACGGCAAGTGCTTTTAAGAAACCCTTGCGAAATAAAATATATTTAGGTGCTCAGAATATCATCATGAACATCACGTCCATAGCACGAGCACTCTTGATCCTATTCGGAGCGATCTCCATGTTCCACCTGTTGGCCTGGGCCGGATTCATGCCGATGGATAAACTTTGGGGTGGTCGACTCCAAGACCAGGAACAACTCGTGGTCATGGAAACGGTTTCTATGATTGTTAACCTGATCGCCATGGCCATCGTGGCTCTAAGGGCCGGGTTCATAGGTCACTGGCAAAATTCACTCTACGTTCGCATCGCCCTATGGGTTTTTTGTGGGCTGTTCGCCCTGAATACGGTCGGGAACCTATTGGCTACCTCTCTGTTCGAAAAGATCATGGCCAGCGTTACGCTCTTCTTGGCCTACGATTCTTCCGTATGGCCCGGTTGAAGAATTAGTACAAATGTCCTATTGACCTGAGGCTTTTGCTGTTGCAACTTGCTACCGTAAATCAACAGGTCATGATCAAACCCCTCTATTTCATTGCGCTACTGGCCATTATGGCTTCGGCGTGCAATAAAGACGTCGTCACCGGAAAAGAATTCTTCGAGAATAAATCCGGGGTATACAATGTCGACGCCTTCGTACTAAAGACCGATGATGGCGACAGTACGGTATGTACCGATTGTGGTCGCTTGGTCTTCTTTCAAAATAATGCCAACAGCACTTTAAGCGATACCGTTGAGCACACGCTATGGTCCTTTTCGAGCTCACCGGATTGGGCCGGAATGTTTGGTCCGGCGATTAGTACCTAAAGCAATTGGAATAATGTGATAGCACTCAATGAAAATTTGATCTATATCGACTTCATCAACCCCGATCCCGCTAAACTGTACGATTGGGTAGAACACCGCATTGAGTATCCGGCCGATGGCCGAGAAACATGGAAACGTTACCGCAACGGTGAGCACACGGTCACCATTGAACTCACCGGAAAACCATTCGAATGAAAAAGTTCTTACTCCTTACCGCAACCGCCGCGGTTGCTCTTAGCGCACAGTCGCAGCGGTACTTCACAGGCGGCTATCAATGGGCTACCATGACCCAATCGAACAACAATGTAAATCGAGTCGTGGAAGCCACGAACCTTTACTTTGGCACCGATGAAAAACAAATCGGTTACCTCAGCGACATGTCAGGTATAGTTTGGGGCTTTGGTGCTACCGACGAACATTGGGGTATCGAGATGATCTTCGATTACAAAAAAGCAGGCCTAGGCACCTTGGAGGGCATTGACCCCTGGGGTCAGCCCTTCGAGAATTCGTTCCGAGTCAAGCACAACGGATTTCGCTACATCGTCTTCTACAACATTTGGCGGAGTGAATTGTCGCGCTTTAGCGTAGGCGCCTCCATGGACCTGTACAACTTTAAGCTTTACAACTGGTCAACGGATCAAAACAAATGGCGCAGAGCGAATGAAGGACTGCATATGAATGGGGCAACGACATTTAATGCGCAAGTCGTTTTGGCCCTGGGTGAAGCGGTCGGAATCCGAATCATGCCGTACTACCAGGTGCCCCGGAACGGCTCGGGAGGGGTAGAAGACCTCTGGACCGAAGGTTCAGGAGTTACATTCATAACGGATTTAGTCGCCGGCGAGCTGCGCGATATGAAAATGTGGTCAAATAACTACGGCATTCAAGCGGGGATCGTGATCGGCATGGGTGATTGAGCCCACCGACTTATTCGGAGTGATCGCGTTCCAGGTATGCCACGAGAAGTTCCTCGAGCCGATGAGCTTCGCCATCGCGCCAGGCCCGTTCAATAATCAACCGGTTGGCCGTGAAGATCACGCCTTCCAAAGCCGCTTCAAAATCCGGGTGTTGTTTCAGCGCTTCCCTCATCAATTCCGGATCCGGCGCAGCAGCCCGCCAAAGGGAATCTTTTTCCGGAACTCGGTAATTGACCCATAGCCGGAGCTCGTGGGGCATGACCTCTGAAAGTATTCGCGTCATGCGCTGATGATCAACGCGCTTGATGTGCGTCCAATCATCGAGTCGCTCCATCGTTTGATAGTATTCAAAGATCGCCTTCTTCAAGTCGGGGTCGCGGATCAACGACGTCTTGCCGGCAGATTTCATGTCATCAAAAGTGCTTAGCTAGTATTGATGAAGGATCATGAATCCCATTCGGCCCATGCTCGTTATAAATTTGATCGTATCATTCTGCGAGGAAAGAGGAAAAGTTCCGAATTCGAGCTCTTCAAAAAGTGCCTTTGAACGAATGGCCTCGCGCACATTATTCATTGCCGTAAGGTTGTGGGTCGAATTATTCACCACACCCTCATTGTGTTCCAGATCGAGGTGAATGTCTTCAAGGAGCGCTTCGAGGTATTTCCGCTCCGTATCCCTGTTTTTCCGCCCTTCCTTCCAAGTATTTACTTGCAGGGCGATCAGGATCCCAACCACGACCAAAATGATCTCCCCTACTGCATAAGATAAATAGCGACCTGCCTTACCGTTCTGGAGCGACGTCGACCTCCGTTTGTTGAACACTTTGAACATCGGCTCAGAGGTCGAAATTCCACAGATAAACACCGGTCTTATCTCCGCGAACTTCCTGTTCAACTCTCAGGGCTTCAGGATTATGTCCGTGCGCTGCCGTAACTTCATCCAAAGTCGCATAACGCTGACCATCGACATAAAATGACCCCCGGGTCTCCGCCTGCTGATCGTGATACAAACGATAGGCATCACTCGCCATCATCGGCGCCGACCCGGAAGCATCGGAACTCAGAACGTAATCGAGCCTACCATCGCCGTCCACATCCTTCTGAATGGAGTTCAACTCCAGAATTCGGTTGTACGTTCCGTCGTTCTGCATTTCTTCGATCTGAGCATTGAACGCCGCGATCAAACTCTCGGCTCCCTCCATGTCCTTCCTAACCGCAAAATGAAGGGGTTTATGTAAAAGCACGTTTTCGCCTACGGCGAGATTATCAACCATCTGCTCGGCTTGCCGCTGCATCACGTAGTTCACCAATAGCGCATCGACGAGCATGTAGTCCGCTTCACCGTTCAAAACACGGATCAAACAAGCTTGTTGATCGGCACCTTCAATCAGTATAACGCCCGATTCGTCCATGTTTCCATAAGCGTAGCCTTGAACCACGGCAATGCGTTTTCCCCGGAGGTCTACAAGCGATCGGGCACTGACATCCGCGCCTTTTGCTCCGACCAAGATCACTTGATTTTCGAGGTAAGGTTCTGAATACAGTAAATGCTGCGCTCGGTCCGATGAGAACCACAAGGCCGGGCTTCCCATGGCATCTCCACTGCGCAAGGATGCTAAAACGTCATCGAACGGAAGAATCGTGGTGGTTGCTTGAACATCGGCCCGACTTAGGGCCTCATATACCAGGCTCTGGGCAAAAGCTATTTGGTTGGGCTCGTTGGTGAATGGCGGCCAATAGTCCGCCACCAATTTCAGGTTGGCTTCTTGGGCTATGGTCAGGCTTGAAAAAGTGATGAAAAAAATCACTAAAAATGTGCGCATGGGATGCTAACTTTGGGGGACGTTAAGATAGAATATTATGAAGATTCTGCTGGTCAGCGCGACCTCCCTTGAAATTAAATCCCTCATTCAATCCCTGGGCGAAGGGGAGCGGTTGAATTCGAAAGCCGTGCGATACCATCACCGTGGACACAAGATCGATGTACTTACAACCGGAGTGGGCATGATGGCCACGGCGTTTTGGCTGGGCGATGCCTTTGCCCGTGCTCATTACGACATCGCCATCAATGCGGGAGTTTGTGGGGCCTTTGATCGATCGTTAGACGTGGCTCAGGTAGTTCAGGTGACACGAGATGAGTTCCCGGAAATGGGGGCCGAGGACGGGGAGAATTTCTTGAGTTTGATCGATCTAGACTTGCTGGAAGACGACGATTTCCCTTTCAGCAGCGGAGTCATAGAGCATCCGGAGCCAATGACCGACGGTCCATTGGCTAAACTGACCCAAGTTCGGGCGGTTACCGTGAATAAAGTGCATGGGAATGAGGTCACCATTGAAGAGACCGAACGCCGTGTTCAGCCTCAGGTCGAGAGTATGGAAGGCGCTGCCTTCATGTACGCCTGTCGCGTGGGCCGATTGAACTTTACGCAAATTAGGTCCGTTAGCAATTACGTCGAACGACGCAACCGCGATAACTGGGAGTTGAAACGGGCCGTCGAAGCGCTCAATGATACCCTGATCGCGTATTTGAACCAATTATGACGACCTATACCCTGGGCTTTTCGCCTTGTCCTAACGATACCTTTATTTTCGATGCGCTGGTTCATGGAAAAATCGATACCGGAGATATGAGGTTCGAACCCGTTTTACTCGATGTCGAGGAGTTGAACCAACGAGCCGCGGAGGGGGATCTGGATATTACAAAACTGAGTTTCAACGCCCTGATGCATTTGACCGATAAATACCGACTGCTCAACAGCGGCACCGCTTTGGGCCGGGGCGTTGGTCCTTTGTTGATCGCTCGAAAGGAGACCGAAGGGCTGGACCCGCAAAAGGCACGGATCGCGATACCTGGCGTACGCACAACGGCTAATTTTCTCATGGGCTTTGCCTATCCTGAGGCGAAGAATAAAGTGCCGATGTTGTTTAGTGATATCGAAGACGCGGTGTTGAACGGCGAGGTGGACATGGGGGTCATCATTCACGAAAATCGTTTCACTTACGCGGAAAAGGGTCTGGCCAAGGTGCGTGATCTCGGTGAGTTCTGGGAAGCAGAGACGCGCCACGCCATACCCTTGGGTGGCATTGCCGTGAACTCCCGCATCGAGCCGCAGGCTCAGAAGGAAATAGAAGAAATGCTGCGCTTATCCGTTGAATTCGCTCGGAATAACCCCGAACAAACCGAGGAGTACGTGCGGTGTCATGCGCAGAAGATGGAGCGCGAGGTGATGTATCGGCACATCGACTTGTACGTCAACGATTATACCGTAACTTTGGGCGAGAATGGGCGTGCGGCCGTGGATTTCATGCGGGCCGAAATGCTGCGGCAAGGACTCATCGATTCAGCCGACACGCCGCTATACGTGAGCGCATGATCGTCGTAACCGGCGCGGCCGGATTCATCCCGAGTGTTTTAGTAGGAAAATTGAACCGCGAAGGGTTCAAGAATATCGTGTTGGTCGATGATTTCGATAGAGCCGATAAGAAGTCCAATTGGACCGAGAAAGAGTATATGGAAACCGTTCATCGCGATGAGTTTCCGGAATGGCTTCGGGCGAATCATCGGCTCGTTGAGTTCGTGTTTCACCTCGGGGCGCGGACCGATACTACGGAGTTCGATGTGGCGCTTTTTGATCGCCTAAACCTCAATTACACCAAGGAAATTTGGAACAATTGCGTGGAGTTTGGATTGCCCTTGATCTACGCGTCGAGTGCGGCGACCTATGGGTTGGGGGATTTTGGTTACAAGGATGACCACGACATCGTGGACCGCCTGAAGCCGCTGAACCCCTATGGCGATTCAAAGAACGACTTCGATAAGTGGGCACTAGCGGAAAAGCGCAAACCGTATTTCTGGGCGGGTATTAAATTCTTCAATGTTTATGGTCCAAACGAATACCACAAAGGCCGAATGGCGAGTGTGGTTTTTCACACCTTTAATCAGGTGCAGTCTACGGGTGGAATGAAACTGTTTAGAAGTCACAATCCCGAGTTTAAGGATGGCGAGCAACTGCGCGATTTCATTTATGTGGAGGATGCCGTTGACGTTTTGTACTGGCTCATGCATCATCGGAAAAAGGAGAGCAGCGGATTGTACAACTTAGGAACGGGTCAGGCCAGAAGTTTCATCGATTTGGCTACGGCGACGTTTAAAGGTATGGGGCTCGAACCCAATATTTCGTTCATCGATACCCCGGAAGATATCCGCGATAAGTATCAGTATTTCACTGAAGCCGATATGTCAAAATTGCGCAATGCCGGTTACGACAGGCCCTTTACGAGTTTGGAGAATGGGGTAGAGCAGTATGTTAAGGGTTACCTCTTGGAGGGGAAACGATACTGAGTTCATAGTTCTGAGTGTTAAGTTCATTCTATTGTTCAGTGGATTATCACTATGGACAGAGTTCGGGTAACCAAGAACTAAACAGTAAGAACTAAGAACGGGTAAAAGTGCGTTGCACTTTTACCATGATCCGCTGGCTCCGCCGCCGCCAAATCCACCGCCACCAAAGCCGCCGAAACCTCCTCCTCCGAAACCGCCTCCACCGCCAAAGCCGCCTCCGCCGCCCCAGCTGGAGCGACCCGAGTGACTTAGTAAAAACGCCGTTAACAGGGCATCCGTTGCGACCGATCTTCTACGGCCACCTCCGCGTCCGCCACCTCTTCCACCGCGCGAGGCCATCACGAAAACGAATACGATGATCAATACGATCACGAATATGACTCCTGCCGGAACCTTTTGCTCGCCTTTCGGCTTTTCCAGTTGTGAAGCATCGAATTGACCGTTCACCAATCCGATGAGCACATCGGTACCTGCGTCCAGCCCGGCGTAATAGTGGCCATTGCGAAACTCCGGCACCATGTATTGATCGATGATCCGACGACTTAATGCGTCGGTAACGAATTCCTCAACGCCATATCCGGTCGAGATATTCACACGGCGATCGTCCCTCGCTATGAGAATGGAAATACCATTGTCTTCCTTCGCTTGACCAATGCCCCAAAGGTGACTCGGCTTGATATTGTATTCGGCCACGTCATATCCACCAAGGCTACCAATGGTAATGACCGCGATCTGAACGCTCGTGGTGTCGTTCATCGCCACCAACTTGCGCTCCAAGGCCTGCTCTTCGCGCTCGTTGAGAAGCTCGGCAAAATCATGTACAATTCGCCCTTTTTTCGGTTGTGGAAAATCTTGGCCTACGGCCGGATGCGTTACTGAGACGGCCAATAAAAGAATGAGATGCTTGGCTTTCATCACGACGTTGAGATTTCGTCCGGCAATTCGTTTTCGTCGTCGTCTTGGTACGGGAAATGGTGCAGGAGCTCGGTTCCAACACTCATGATCCCGGCTACTAATCCGTCCGCAAATCGCCCCACTCTGAAGAGGGTTTGCATGGCGTCCTTCGTCGACTCCCAGAAATCATCAGGGGTTACCGCATCAATTCCCTCATCGCCAATGATGGCAAAGCGATGGTCGTCTGTGGCAACATAGATCAACACCCCATTGCGTTGGGCGGTTTCGTGCATACCCAGTTTTCCAAAGATTTCGGTCGCCCGTGCATAGGGCTCATCTTCGTGATGTCGTTCGATATGTACGCGGATTTCACCCGAAGTCTTGAGCTCTGCTTGCTTTATAGCCGCAATGACCTGCTCTTGTTCGTCGGTGGTTAAGAATTGATCGACAGGTTTCGCCATTACTCAAAACTCACTTCCGGCGCGTCTTCGCTTCCTGCCTTCGCACTGAACGAGTCTTTCCGTGGGAATTCATCGGGGGCTCCCAACCAACCTAGGTACAGGCGCTTCCAAAATCCGCGAATAAAAGTATTATAGCGCGCCACGGCTTCATTATACCGACTCCTGGCTACATTGATGCGATTTTCGGTCCCTTCCAATTGTGACTGGAGCTCGGCAAAGTTTTGAGTACTTCGGATTTCCGGGTATCGCTCAAAGGCCAGATTGATGGCCGTGTTGATCTTTCGACCCATGAGTTCCATTTCCTCAGGAGTGGTGGCTTCCGTAATGCCTGCGCGAGCCTGCGTCACCTGCACTAAGATCTCTTTTTCGTTCTCGGCAGCTCCCTGAACGGTTGCCACTAAATTAGGGATCAAGTCGGCACGTCTCTGATAGCTGCTTTGCACATCGCCCCAAGCTTGATCAACATATTCTTGATACCCCACGGCCTTGTCGTACGTGCCTGTCGCGATATTGAACATACTAAAGCCGATGAGCAAAATAGCTCCAACGACCACTAAGAGAATGAGTGTTCCCCTTTTCATAATTGTCTTTTGATTTCCATTAATGTGTTTCTGATCTCCTTCAAACGCGCAACTACGTCGGCGGTATTCACCGAGTCCGATTTGTTTTCGCGTAGCTTTTTCTTTGCCCCGTCAATGGTGAACCCCCTTTCTTTCAAAAGGTGGTAGATCACCTTGAGGTTTTCAACGTCTTTTGTAGTAAATAAACGATTGCCCTTTTTGTTCTTCTTAGGCTTTAAAATGTCGAACTCTTTCTCCCAATAACGTATCATCGACGTGTTTACATCGAACATCTTGGCAACTTCGCCGATCGAGTAATACAGTTTCTTGGATGTAGCGGGGTCAGACATTCAATCTTCGATAGGGGAATCGAAGATAGCAAATTATCAGTCGAGTGACTGCGTTGGGCGCTGAGACAACTCGATCATGATCTCGTATTCCTCCGGAGTAAGGTCGTTGAAATAGAAATTCACCGGATTTACTGGCTTGCCATTCTTGTGCACCTCATAGTGCAAGTGAGGTCCGACCGACTTTCCGGTGTTTCCTACATAACCTATGATTTCGCCGCGAGTTACTTTTTGTCCAGGACGCACCAACATTTTGCTCATGTGACCGTACAGGGTCAGGTAACCATATCCGTGATCGATACGAACGTGATTTCCGTACCCACTACTGCGGCGATCGGCTCGTGTTACCACCCCGTCACCGGTAGCGTAGATAGGTGTACCCGTATTCGCACTAAAGTCCATACCGGCGTGGAACTTTCGGGTCTTGTAGATCGGGTCGATCCGGTAACCGTACCCACTGGCCATACGCTTAAGATCCTTGTTCGCCACGGGCTGAACCGCCGGAATGGACGCCAACATATCTTCTTTGCGCTTCGCTTTTTCGATGACCTCGTCAAACGACTTGCTCTGGATCACGACCTGTTTGCTCAACTGATCGAGCTTCTTGGTAGTCTCCACAACGAGCTTGGAATTCTGATACCCTTCCAATTTCTTGTAGCGGTTTACCCCTCCAAACCCGGATTTCCGAATACTCGCGGGAATGGGGTCGGTCTCGAAAATTACTCGGTAAATATGATCATCGCGCTCCTGTATGTCGTTCATGACCACCTGAATCTGATCCATGCGGTCATTCAACATCTCATACTGAAACGTCATTTGCTCCAATTCGCGCTTCAATCGCTTCTCTTTTGGAGAGTCGAAGAAAGTGAACAATACGAACAACATCAGCACTGCAAAGAGCGCGCTGGCCGAAAGAAACAGCAAAACCGAGCGCACCGTGTCCTTCGGGCTCTTCTCGATCTTTTTGTAACTCAGCGTTTCGCTGTCGTAGTAATATCTGACATTCGCCATAATGATTGCGGATTCCTTAAATTTGGACCACTTTTGACCAGGCAAAAACGGTACCCTTTTAAGTACTTATTGCGCTGCAAAAATACACATTATTTAAGCTTGTTTTGTAACTGCCTGACATTCAGTTATCAACAATAGAATGTCGGCAAAGTTCGACCGCTATATGATCTCTTCACAGGAAATCCGTCGCAAGTTTTTGTTGTTCTTCTCCGAAAAAGAACACCATATCTTTCCTTCCGCACCCATGGTGATCAAGGACGATCCTACCCTCATGTTCACCAATGCGGGTATGAATCAGTTCAAAGACCTGATCTTGGGTAATGCGGAAATTCAGCATGCCCGCGTGGCCGATACGCAAAAATGTTTGCGCGTTTCGGGAAAGCACAACGACCTCGAAGAGGTGGGGCACGATACCTACCACCACACCATGTTCGAGATGCTCGGAAACTGGTCGTTCGGCGATTATTTTAAAAAGGAAGCGATCGCTTGGGCTTGGGAATTGCTTACTGACGTCTACGGACTCGACAAAGATCGCCTGTTCGTGACTGTGTTCGAAGGTGATGAAGGTGATGACCTCGGTATGGATCGCGAGGCTTTCCGCGAGTGGTCGAACATCGTTCCCGAAGACCGGATCCTGATGGGGAACAAAAAAGATAACTTCTGGGAGATGGGCGATCAAGGTCCTTGCGGCCCTTCTTCTGAAATACATATCGACCTGCGGTCCGATGAAGAACGCCGTGCTCAGTCCGGCACCGAGTTGGTCAATCAAGACCACCCGCTGGTCGTGGAGATCTGGAACCTCGTTTTCATGGAGTACAATCGACTGGCCGATGGGTCGCTGGTTCACCTTCCTAAAAAACACGTCGATACCGGAATGGGATTCGAACGTTTGTGCATGGCTTTACAAGGCGTAAAGTCGAATTACGACACCGATGTCTTCAAGCCCATCATCGACAAAATCGGAGCACTAACCGATCATACTTACGGCGAAAACGAAAAGGCTGACATCGCCATGCGCGTTGTCGCAGATCATGTCCGAGCTATCGCTTTCTCCATCGTCGATGGACAATTACCCGGTAACAACGGTGCGGGTTATGTAATTCGCCGAATTCTTCGCCGTGCATCGCGATACGGATTTACCTTCCTCAACCAAAAAGAACCGTTCATTTACAAACTCATCGAGGTGCTCGATGAACTCATGGGGTATTTCTTCGAGGGATTGCGTCAACAAAAAGACCTCATTGAGAAAGTAATACAAGAGGAAGAGGCTTCCTTCTTGCGTACCTTGGAACAAGGTCTTAAGCACCTCGATCAGTACCTTTCCGAAAGTAAGAGTAACGAACTAGCCGGGGACAAGGTCTTTGAGCTTTACGATACCTACGGGTTTCCAACGGACCTAACAGAACTCATTTTGCGCGAGTGCGGAATGGAGATGAACAGAGCCGAGTACGAACAGGAACTCAATCGTCAAAAAGAGCGATCACGCGCCGCAGCTGAAGTGACGACCGATGATTGGGTGGTGCTCACTCATGACGAAAAAGAGGAGTTCGTGGGCTACGATTACCTCGAGACGGATGTTCGGGTAACGCGCTACCGCAAGGTGAAAACTAAAAAAGCAGAACTCTTTCAGATCGCTTTCAACCTCACTCCATTCTATCCCGAAGGAGGGGGGCAAGTAGGAGATCGCGGTTACATTCAGTGCGACGACGATAAGATCGAGATCCTCGATACAAAGAAGGAGAACAACTTGATCGTACACATGACCACCGAGTTGCCGTGCTACACCGACCGCACGTACAAAGCTGTTGTCGATTCTTCAGTTCGAAGAAGAACGGAGAATAACCACTCGGCCACGCATTTGCTTCATAAGGCCTTGCGCGAGGTACTCGGCGATCACGTAGAACAGCGAGGAAGTTTGGTGCATCCGGATCATTTGCGGTTCGATTTCTCCCACTTCCAGAAGATGTCCGATGAGGAGATCAAACGCGTGGAAGATTGGGTGAACCTACGAGTCCGTCAAAATATTCAACTCGAAGAACACCGCTCAGTTCCAATGAGTACAGCTAAGGATATGGGCACCATGATGCTTTTCGGCGAAAAGTATGGAGATACCGTTCGGGTTATTCAGTTCGGCGAAAGCCTCGAGCTATGCGGAGGTACACATGTTCCGAGCACGGGGCAAATCGGGCATTTCAAGATCGTGAGCGAGTCAGCCATTGCGGCCGGAATCCGCCGTATTGAGGCTATTACGGCCGATAAGGCCGATGCTTATTTCCGCGAGCAGGAGGGACTTTTACAACAGGTAAAAGTATTGTTGAAGTCGCAAGATCCACTGAAGTCGATCGCTCAGCTGCGCGACGAAAACCACAAGATGCAGCGTCAGATCGAATCGCTATTGGCTGAGAAGGCGGGCGGACTCAAGGACGAACTGCTGAAAGACGCCATTGCCATCGACGGAGGTCGGTTGATCGTGGCTAAAGTTGACCTGGATCCCGGAAGTATCAAGAACTTGGCCTTTGAACTCAAGGCGGAAAACGATGACCTGGTGGTCGTAATAGCCACCGTCCATAATGGAAAGCCTAACCTCAACCTCTTGGTCTGCGAACCCTTAGTGAAATCCAAAGACTGGAATGCCGGAAAGATCATTCGCGATCTCGCACAAGAGATCAAAGGCGGCGGCGGCGGGCAGCCGTTCTTTGCCTCTGCGGGGGGTAAGGAAGCGGGCGGAATCGACCGAGCGCTGGAAAAAGCAAAAGAACTCTTTCAGGGTTGAGCCACAGGATCAACTCAGGCCCATCTGCGGTGCTAGCAGTTTCATAAGTGGTATAAGTGGGTTTCGGAGGAGCCGAAATCAGGCGCTTTGCATCAGGTTCGCCTATGGCGAATCGGGTTTCGGAGGAACCGAAATCAAGCGCTTTGCATCAGGTTCGCCTATGGCGAATCAGGTTTCGGCCAAGCCGAAATCAGTTTCTTCTGAAATGCCAATGGCATAAGCTTTAGCTCCTTGGTTCTGCATTCTGCTCAACTTCACTAACTAAAGCACTTGTCAACGTTCCAATTGGGACGAACGGTTAATTTTTGGGACGAACGGTTAATTTTTGGGACGAACGGGGCCTTTTTGATCTTTGCTAAAGCTAAAGCTAAAGCTAAGCCTACAGCTCATAGATTTTTCCGTCACCCTCCGGTATTTGCGCCTAGAGACACCGGTACGGCCCCGACTTTTTGCCCACCAATGACATAGGTGTAAGCTTCTTGAACTTCTTCAAGAGGATATTCTCTAGCGACCACACCCTTTAATGAGCCTTCGGAAATTAGGGCGATGAGTTTTTCGAGGTTTTCGGCCGGATTCGAAGGAGCAGGAAACTTTACCCGCTTCTTTTTCGTGAACAATCCGGCCAGTGTTAACCAGATATTCTCGGCCTTTGGGCCCAGTTCAGAACTGATGTAAACTGCACGGGGCTTCATGATTCGTTTGCAATACTTGAATCGACTTTTTCCGACCGAATCGAAGATGAAGTCGAACTGATCGTCGACTCTCGTGAAATCGTCCCGTGTGTAATCAATGACCTGCTCCGCCCCTAAGCACCGAACGAGCTCGAGGTGCTCGGTCCGCGAGTAGCTACAACGGTACACCCCATTTGCTTCAGGATCTGTATGGCCGAAGAGCCTATAGCTCCGGTTCCTCCATTTACCATAACCCGATCACCGGTTTTCATATTCACCTTATTGATGAAATTCAGCGTATAATATCCGCCTTCGGCACAGGCAATGATATCCTTGAACGAAACTTCGCTTGGTATTTTACGCAAACTGCTCTTTTCGGGCCATACCGAGTATTCGACCTGTGTCGGATGGCTATTGTCGTTTAAACCAACTACACGGTCGCCCACTTGGAATTGAGTCACCCCAGCGCCAATTTTATCGATGATGCCGCATACATCGGCCCCCGGAACCGGGTATTTCGGGCGAAAAAGGCCGGTAAAAAGCCGGAATAACCAGTAATTCCCCATCACGACTTCAGAATCCGCCCTGTTCACACTCGTGTAGACAACCTTAACCCGCACCTCATTGGCACTAGGTTCTGGAGTAGGTATTTCGCGCCATTCGAGCACTTCAGCCCCTCCGTATATTTCGCGATATGCGGCTTTCATTACCATAGTTCTTAGCGTTTAGTGTTGAGGTCTATGTTTTTGTAGCCATAAGCCGTAAGCTTTAGCTTTTCGATTGAAGCTATAAATCTAAATTTTGGTACTAATCAACCAACTAAGAATTAAGAACTCGAAGCCAGCCCCAGCTTTTCGCCTTCTTCCCAGAACAGTGGATAACTCTTAGCTACCACTTCCGGGTCTTCGATCTTGATCTCCTTGATTTGTGCCAAAGGTGCAAAGGCCATGGCCATTCGGTGATCGCCATAGGTCCGATGTACGATGTCCTCTTGCGGTTTGGCGAATGACCCCCACTTTAGCTGATCTTCACCGATCTCAACCGTAGCGCCCCATCTTTCCAGTTCGGCCTTCAGCGATTCGAGCCGGTTACTCTCTTTGAACCGCAAATGTCCAATGCCCTTAATGCGCCCCACCATCCGGAGTCCGACGGCAGTGGCAGCCATGGTCGGAACCAAGTCCGGCGCGTCACCCAAGTCGATGTCGAGCCGTTCGGGCAAGTTTCGATCGAGCAACGCAACATGCATGCCCACCTGTGTCGGTGTGGCCTGCAAGCCCCAACTCTTGTAAATTCCGAGGAGGCACTCATCGCCTTGGTGAGTGCCGGGGTACAGATCGCGCAAGGTCACACTACCGCGTCCGCGCAGCATCAAAGCACTCAGCCAAAATGCCGCACTGCTCCAATCGCCCTGCGGGCGGATGTGGAAGTCTTCGCTGTATTCACCCGGTTCGATCACGATCTTATGCTTTTCGCGCTGGATGGTAGCACCACATGCCTCCATAATTTCTTGTGTGAGGTCGATGTAGCTGCCCGATACCAACCGGCCCGACCATCGAATCTGTAGCCCTTCGTCCAAATATGGCGCGATCATCATCAGGGCACTGACGAACTGACTCGACTCGCGATTGCTCCAGTGCAGTGTACCACCCTTCAGATTTCCGGGCTGTATGAGTAGTGGTGGATATCCTTTATTGCCTACGTATTCAATGCGGGTGCCAAGGAGTCGTAGAGCATCAACCAATGCGCGAATGGGCCTTTTTCTCATTTGATCGTTTCCGTCGAGGCGGAACGTTCGGCCCGATCGCCGGGCTCGGAGCGCCAAATTTGCGGTCATGAATCGATACGCAGTACCCGCGCCGCCAACATTGATCTCGGCTCCAGTTTGCGTTAGCCCATCGTACATTCTATGCACGTCATCGGCTTGGTAAATTTTGGGCTCCGAAAGTGATTGTCCGCTAAGGGCTTTGATCAAGTAGTACCTGTTCCACCACGATTTTGAATCGGGCAGTCGAACCTCCTCGTTCTTCCAAAGGGACCATTGAAGGCGGATGGTGCTCAATTCAGTGCTTTTTTGGTTGTAACTCGGCTCGTTGAAGGTAGTAATTCAATCCTTCGTGTATGAGTTCGTCGGAACATGCTTCACCTACTTTGAATTCGCCAATTTTTGGGATCAGACAAAAGCGAATTTCGTCCGAAACGTTCTTCTTATCCTTGCGCATCCACTCGAGGACGGCGACTCCCTCATCTGCCCGCAAGGGCGCGCTCCCAAAAAGATCCAAAATAAATCCGGATATCTCGTCCAATTGGTCGTGCGGTAACCCGGCCATTCGGTAGCTGAGGTAACTTTCGATCACCATGCCCGCTGCCACCGCTTCGCCGTGTAGGAGAGGCATGCGCTCATCGTCGATCAAGAAATGACTCTCGAGCGCGTGTCCGACCGTATGCCCGAAATTCAGCGCGTGCCTGTTGCCGCGATCAAATGGATCGCGCTTTACGAATTCGTATTTGATGCGGATCGACTCGTAAATGAGCCCCTGTAGGTCGTCGGTATCGGCCAAGGAGGTTTCCGTGCAACGCCTCCAGTAATCGGCATCGGCGATGAGTCCGTGTTTAATCACTTCGGCGAAACCGGCGAGGTAATGCTGTTTACTGAGGGACTTGAGGAACTTCGGAAAAATGAGCACGGCCCCGGGCTGGGCAAATACGCCGACTTGGTTTTTGGCTCCTTCGAAATCGATCCCGACTTTTCCGCCTACCGAAGCATCGACCAGAGCCAACAGAGTAGTTGGCACGTGAATGAAATCGATTCCCCGTTTGAAGGTCGCTGCGGCAAACCCGCCCATGTCGGTAATGACCCCACCTCCGAGGTTGATCAGCAGTGAATGCCGATCGGCTCCACGTGTAAGGAGCTCGTACCAAATACTGCGACAAGTGTCGATATCCTTGTGCTCCTCACCCGAGGAGATCCGAATGGTCGATGCGTGCTCAACGGCATCGGCGAAATGCAGGAAAATGGGGAGACAAGCCTGTTCGGTATTCTCGTCGACCAGCACGAAAACGGAGCTGTAGTCACCGCTGCGGAGCGATTCGTTCAGCGCGCGAATGCCCTGTTCGCCGAAGTAAATGGGGTAGTCGTTGGTCTCGAGAAGTGATGGGGACATAGGGTCTCGGCTTAGAGGCGTTAAATATACAGGAGAATGCTTGAACAAGCTTATATTTGCCGTAATATCCCCGGTGGGATTAACGCAAAGTTGACTTCATTGGCCGAGAGAATACATTTTGATGATACTAGCGTTGCTTTCAGAGCCAAAAGCGACCGCGAATTGCGCAGGGCTTACTACCTGTTCAGCATGCTCAACTATCCGTGGCTCGTATCTATCGGAAAGGCCTTGACCAAGATCGGCCTGTTCTTGCATTTACCTATCAAGCCCATCATTAGAGCTACGGTCTTCGACCATTTTTGCGGAGGAGAAACCATGGAGGAGTGCGAGCGTACCTTGGCGCAACTGCGCGGACTGGGCGTGGAGGTGATTCTCGATTATTCGGTAGAAGGTAAGGTAACTAGCGATGTGCTTGATAATGCGCAGCACGTAGCACTCGAGATCATTGATCGGGCCGAAAGTGTACAGGGAATACCATTTACCGTTCTTAAACCGAGCGGGCTCATTCGTTTTGGCTTACTCGAAAAAATTCAATCGGGCGCACAGCTATCTTCAAAGGAAGAAGCCGAGTGGGAGCGGGCCAAAACGCGGGTCGATGAGGTTGCTGCGAAATCGGCCGAGAAAGGGTTTCCGCTGCTGATCGATGCCGAAGAAAGCTGGATTCAGAATCCTGTTGATGAATTGGTTCGCGACCTTATGGCCAAGTACAACAAGGATCGCGCTATCGTATACAATACACTTCAGATGTATCGGCACGATCGCCTCGATTACCTGAAGTACCTCTATGAAGACGGCGTAAAGAATGGTTTTCAAGTGGGCATCAAGATCGTCCGTGGGGCTTACATGGAAAAAGAAAGGGAACGCGCACGCGAAAAAGGCTATACCGATCCCATCCAAAAGACCAAGGACGATACCGACCGCGATTTCAATGAGGCCTTCCGCTTCATCTTGGAGCACATCGATCAAATGGCCATCGTTGCGGGAACCCATAACGAACTAAGCTCTCAACTAGGAGTCGATCTCATGGAAAAGTACGGCATAGCCAAGGACGACAAGCGCGTTTACTTTTCGCAGCTCTTTGGAATGAGCGATCACATCAGCTTCAACCTGGCCGACCGCGGTTTCAACGTGGTGAAATATTTTCCATTTGGTCCGGTGCGATACGTCATGCCCTATTTGTTTCGTCGCGCCGAAGAAAATACCTCAGTGGAAGGGCAGGCCGGACGCGAGCTTACGCTCCTGACAAAGGAGGTGATTCGCCGAAAAGCCGAGAAGGGAGTGCAGGTGCGCGCCTAGTCATTTTCTTACCTTAGTCCTTCAATAAACGATTTCACTATATGTTGAAGCGCCAACTTTTAGCGATCGAATTCGTCTTGTTTTCTGCGGCGATCTTCGCGCAGGATTTTAATACCCAACAACTTTCGAATTATCTCGACACGCTTAATGCCCACCAGCGCGCTTCGGGTGCTTTGGCCCTGCGGGCCGATGGGAAATTGCTGTTTTCCAAATCGATCGGAGTGCGCAATACCGATGAAAGCGGAAATGTAGCCCCCGACGATAAAACCGCCTTCCGTATCGGCTCCATCTCCAAGACCTTCACGGCCGTCATGATTATGCAGTTGGTCCAAAAAGGGGATGTGAGTTTGGACGATCCTTTAAGTAACTGGTACCCGTCCGTCCCCAACGCGGCGAACATCACGATCAAACAAATGCTCAATCATTCAAGTGGGATATATTCAATCACCTCCGATCCTGAATACCTCGAGTACATGGAAACGGCACAAACGCACGAACAAATGCTGCAACGCATTTACGAGTTCGAACCTGCGTTTGCACCGGGAACCAAGCATTCGTACAGCAATTCGAATTTCGTCCTTCTCGGATACATTCTCGAAAAGGAAACGGGCATATCTTATGCGCAACTCGTTGAGAAAAAGATCACCAAGCCGCTCAAGTTCAAGCGAACCTACTACGGTGGACCCATCGACCCGCAGGGTCAGAATGAAGCCCAAAGCTACGAATGGGATGGCCGCCGGTGGATCCCCTCGACCGAAACGGATATGAGTATTCCGCACGGGGCCGGAAGCATGGTGAGCACCGCCGAGGATCTAACGACCTTCATTACGGCGTTGTTTTCGGGGAAACTCATTGGTGATGATCAACTGAGTCAGATGACCACCGTGGAAGATGGATATGGATTGGGGATCTTTCCGATTGATGTGCACGGTAAAGAGGGATTCGGACACAATGGGGGAATCGACGACTTCGCCGCAGTGCTGGTTTATGTGCCGGAGGATGATTTGGCGATCGCCTTCACGGCTAATGTAGTCCGCTACGATATCGATGAAATGCGCGCTGTTGCGGCATCCGCATTTTACGGCGATATCCTCGAAATGCCGACGTTCGTGCAGGTAGACCTGAGCCCTGAGTACCTACATTCGCTCGAGGGGACCTACAAAAGCGAAACATTCCCATTACCGATAGAAGTCCGAACCAATGGCGCGCAGCTCACGGCTCAAGCCGAAGGACAGCCCGAATTGCCGTTGGAGCCTCAAGGAGACGACGTGTTCACTTTGGAGCGCGCGGGTATCGTAATGACCTTCTCAAAGGATGAGTCGGGCGAATTCTGCTGTTTTCACCTGGAACAAGGGCAGTTTGTGGCCGATTTTAAGAAAGAATGACCTACTGCGATCCCCATTCCCAAACGCGGTAAATGGGTAAGCTGTCGACGTAGTTTTGGAGGTTCCATTGAATGCTCATTTTCTCGGCGTACTCTTCGATGGTCGACATATCCATCTCTTCTCTAAGCTCGTTGAGGTTTTCGGGATCTTTCACCGGCGAAATGTAAGCTTGTCCATCGGGCCCATAGCCGATCCGGGAACCATAGGTTTGGTGGAGCCCTTGCCGAAGATTTACGCGATCCAAGAAGGTGGCCAGGTTCGATTTTCTCAGACCACCTTTTTCAGCTGCTTTTTTCATGACACTAACGTACTCGAGTTGAATCTCGAGCGGAGCGTGCTGCACAACGAGCCACTGCGCGTGTGCGCCTTTACCGCCGACCTGGTCGGGTGAAAGCCAACCGTACTTGCGCCAAATACCGAGCATGGTATCCAAGTTGGCCTCATCGATCCGCTCCATTTCTTCGCGGTAAATGTCTATCGCCTTCTCGAACGACATGCTGTCGGTGGCTCCCATGAGTTCGCGGCGCACTCCTTGATCGAGCTCGTAAACACCTTCCGGGAAAGTGACCGGTTCGGGCATGGTTTGCCCGGAAACCGCCCCTAGACCGCTACGCTGTCTCTTGCGATCGAGCGCTCCGCATGGACGAATGGCGGTAGTACACGGCTTAACATAAACAGTTCGGGCGGGGTCATGGGCGACGAAGTTCGTGGAGGCGAACTGCAAAACGAGGTCCATTCGCGGCTCGAAGGGAGTTCCACCGCCTACGGCCGGGATGCGCAACTAAGATCCATGCCCATTGTGCAATTCGGGTTCGAACTTCATTATGTCGTTGGAGATCGTTTTTGGGCCCTCTCGGGCCGATACGGGACCGATGTCGGTTCACTGAACACCTCGGCCGGTATAGGAGGTACCGCCTATGTTGGATTGGTGGATTCCCCCCTTGCGCCTCGAACCGCAGACCGTACCTACGTCAGAGCTAAGTTCGGGATCGACGCCACCGCAGTGCTTTACGATGCTACTTTGCCGGGAGCGCCTTTTGGATCGGACCCCGAAGCGCTCCATCGCGACCAAATGAATGTTGGAAGGTTGAATGGAATGGCCGGCGTAGAAGCCCAGTAGAGGGGGGTGATACTTAGCGTCGAATTCAACTGGTCGAGTCCCGATGTAAAAGAACTCGAGGCACATCACTACGCGGGTTTTCGAGTAGGGTATTTATTTTAGGCCCTTAATTCAATGGAATAAAAATGAAAAGCATCCGCTTCGTTGGCCTTTGTATGCTCGCTTGCCTATCGTGCCGCAAGGCATCCGAACCACCAAAAGATTTTGAACTGACTTACACCCCGGAGCGATCCTCGTTCAAGCTGTTGGCCACGAAGGCGGATTCGGTGCGCATTCATTATTACGCCGCCGATTTGGGTGGACCGGATACGGCGAATTGTATTCTGCAGGCTGGTGATGACAATACATGGTTCGGAAGTTTCGAGGGCGATTTGGCCGGAGCGTATTATGCGTTTTCGGTGTATCGAGAGGGGGCTTGGTCCCGCGCTGTACCCGATCCGTTTGCCGTTGCGGTCGGAACGAATGGCGTGCGGGCGCAGGTGATCGATCTAGATAGAACGGATCCGGCCGGTTGGGAGTCGGACACACCTCCCGCATTGGGCTCGCTGGGCGAATCGATCATGAACTGCTGCACGTGCGCGATGCTACTATCGATCCCGGTCCACGAGCACAGCATCCGGGAACCTTCAAGGGGTTGGCGGAGCCGCCCGTGGTATTGCCGCACATTGCGTCGCTCGGAGTTACTCATGTTCATTTGTTGCCCATTTTTGATTTTTACTCGGTGGACGAAACGCGCTTGAACGAGCCGCAATACAACCGGGGCTACGATCCGCTGAACTACAATGCTCCGGAGGGCAGCTACAGTACGGATCCGACCGATGGCGCGGTCCGAATTCGAGAGCTGAAGGAGTTGGTTCAAGCGATGCATCAACAAGGCCTTCGCGTGGTCATGGATGTGGTTTACAACCATACGCGACTAACGCAGGACAGTTATTTTGAGGTCTTGGCGCCGGGAACCTTTTATCGCATGAACTAGGACGGATCCTTTAGCAATGCGTTGGCATGTGGTAACGAGATCGCGTCCGAGCATCCGGCCGTGCGGCAGTTCATGATCGAGTCGCTGAAGTATTGGATGAACGAGTATCATATTGATGGCTTTCGATTCGACCTCATGGGCATTCACGATATAGAGACCATGAATGCGATCGCTTCTGAATTGCGGGGTCTGCGGCCCGATGTGTTGCTTTACGGTGAGCCGTGGAAAGCGGGGAGTTCACCCTTGCCGGACGGTCAGTTGGCGTTGAAGGACAATGCGGACCAATTTCCGGAAGTGGCCATATTTAGCGATGATGTTCGAGATGGCTTCAAAGGGTCGGTCTTCGACGAACACGATCGGGGTTGGGTTCAAGGCGATGACAAAGGTTTGCCAGGAGTTCGCTTGAACTTCGAAGGTTCGGGCCGATATCCGAACTTCATATCGTATGTGAGCTGCCACGATAATCACACCCTGTGGGATAAACTGAGAATTTCGTTACCCGAAGAATCGGATTCGTTACTGCGCAGGAGACATCAATTAGCTCTGGGCAGAGTACTACTTTCTGAAGGAATTCCCTTTTTACATGCCGGAACCGAGTTTTACCGCACTAAGTACGGAGTAGAGAACTCCTACGAATCTCCGGACAGTATTAATCGGCTCGATTGGTCTCGGCTCGAAACGTATCCGGAGGGTTCTGAATGGGTGCGAAGGTGCATATCGTTCCGCAAGGAACCAGGCATTGGAAAATACAGTAAGGAAGAACACTCAGAACGCTTTACCCGGCTCGATGGAACTTCGAATTCGTTCGTTGGATTCCGTTTCCAGGACCCTAAAAATGGACTGGTTTTATTGAATAGTTCGACCACGGCCGTCGCGTACCGATTTGATAATGAGAATTATACGGTGCCCGGAACGGCGGTAATGTTCGTACTTGAATAAAAAGCCCATCTTTTGAATAACCTAACCCTATGAATGCGAAAGTCTACCACCGGCTTTCGATCATGCTTTTAGTACTCCTTTTCGTTCCTGCCTACGACGGGGAACGGGAGTTTGAACGGAATGCCTATTACGAGTATGAGCTAGTGACGACCGAGCAAGGATTGTCGCAGGGCTTGGTCATGAATATACTCGAAGATCATCGAGGGTATATTTGGTTGGCCACACCGGGCGGACTCGACCGCTATGACGGTGTTGAATTCGATCACTTTTATCATAATCCGGCCGATTCTAACTCCTTGAGTTTGAATGAGGTTAACGCCATGTTCGAAGATCGTTTCGGGCGTTTGTGGTTGGGCATGATGGATGGAGAGATCAACGTGATCGATCGGGAACGTCAGAACGTTCATCGGATTCCTTCCGATACGCAATTGGTCGATAAGCGCTGGGGTGAGATCAAGACCTTTAGGGAAATGCCCTCCGGTGAGATCGTGTTTTTAGATCGGCTTGGTCGCATAGGTAAGATTTCGGTTGGTAGCGACTGGAGCGAGGTTGAAGCATTGGATTCCTGAGCGGCGAACAGGTATCCATCGATAGAGTTTGGAAGGCCGTATGGATCGGTCTACGATATAGAGGTAAGTGGAGATACGCTTTGGATAACCAGCGTCAATAAGCTTTTTTACAGCGTGGATTTTCTAGGTGATGCTCCTACGTTTACTGAAGTCGAGTTGTTTTTAGGTGAGGATCCGCCCACGAAGTGGAAATTTGATCACTTCCGTTGGATACTGAAGGAAGGAGATAAGCTGTATTTAACCTCTTTGAGGGGGGTCATGATCAAGTTCGATTTGCGAACCTGAAAAAGTAAGAGCATAGATTTTCGGAGGCACTTCCCCGGAGTGAGTATTTCATCTATGATTCGCGATGGAAACGGAATTCTGTGGATCAATTGTTTGGAGGGATTGTTTCTGTACGACGAGGAGGCGGATTCGGCACTGTTTCCAATGAGCAAGTTGAGGATAGGTTCCGATATCTCGGCGCAAAAGTTCGCTCGTCTCAAGGATGGTCAAATATTGATCGGCGGAAATGGCGAAGGGTTTTATATCTGCAGCCCGAGGGATACACCATTTGAATACTTTGCCAATGGGGGGCGACGAGCGGGCAGCGAGAACCTCGAGAACTACATTCCTATGCTACGGTTGGGGCCGTCCAATGAGATCGTATTTCTATTCAGGGATTTAATGAAGCTGAACGAGCGCACCTCCACTTTTGAGGACTTTGCGACCTTGGTGAAACCGTTCCGCGACGACAGCGACCGATACAGTGTGAAGGACTACTTCTCTGATCTTAAAGGAAGGGAATGGGTAGCTACTCAATCGGGGGTGATCCTCAAAGATGAACACGGACGCGTTCGATTTTTTGATAGGGGAAAAGAGACGGGATACGGAATTGATGGGGGAGTTAAACTCTTTCATGAGACTGCCGATGGACGCATCATTGCCTTTGCCTCGTCTTATGCTTTGTACTACGATGAGGTAAGTAGTGAATTTGAAGCGGTGCGGTTTTGCAAGGATTCTATCACTCGATGGATGAATTCGGCCACTTGTGTCTTCAAAGCTCGTGACGGTACCTTGTTCATGGGTAGCTTATTTGGCCTTCATCGCCTGTACCCCGATGGTACCTATGGCAAAAGCATGTCCCCGGATTATCAGATCACGGATATTCACGGTACCGACGAGGGCGGCTTATATATGACTATCCGGGGTAGCGGACTGCTGTATTATTTTCCGGAGAATGACCAAGTAATCTCTTATGGAGTAGAAGAGGGTCTAACCAATACTACGGTCTATTCCTTGGAAGAAGACCCGCTTGGCTACCTGTGGATGAGTACCAACAGAGGGCTCTTTAGATTTAACCCGACCAAGCAGGCTTTTTTGAATTATTCCTACGGAACGGGAATCCAAGGGAACGAGTTCAACACGCGGTCTTCCGTAAAACTGAAGAATAAATTGGCCTTTGGTGGAATGAAAGGTCTGACCGTTTTTGACCCAACGGATCTAGTTCTAAAACCTAAGGATATTCCCATTCAGTTAAAGGAGATTCAGTGTTTTAGCAACGGAAGGCCGGTTCCGAAATCTCGGCCTCCTTCACCCGGTAAATTCTGGGAGTTTAAATCCTCCGAAGCTCGTCAGTTGAGATTTGAGTTCTTGTGGCCTTACTACACAAGAACGAGCGAAACGAGGTACTTCTACAGTATATCCGATAAAGAAGATTGGATTCCTTTGGGGTCGAGCAACGTTGTCTCCCTATTAGAGCCTCCCGAAGGGAAGTACGAGCTTCGTATAAAAGCTATCGACTGGAAGGGCACCGAGAATGGTTCCATAATGAGTATTCCAGTGCATGTAAGGCCTCCATGGTTCAGGAGCCCAATGGCCTTTGCGGTTTATATCGTGATCATGATCATTTCAGGTGCCGGATTCATTCGGTTCCGAAACAGGAGAATTGCCCTGAGAAATTAGTTGCAATTCTAAAGAAACGAGGCCAAAAGGGTCAAAGAACTTGAAGCGGCAAAGATCCGATTCTTTTCGAACATTTCTCATGAATTCAAAACGCCCCTGACCTTACTCTTAGGTCCTATAAATGATCTGTCCAAGGATTCGACGGATGAGCGTGAAAGGTACTTGCTCAATATCGCACAACGCAATGGACGTGACCTGCTTCAGCTCGTGAGTCAGCTGCTCGATTTAAACAAGATCGAAGAGGGGATGCTTCAACCCGAGTTCATGCTTGGAGAGCTGTCGGGATTCGTGAATGGGGTATCGGAGCGTATGGAGACCTTGGCTCGCGAGAAAGAGATCACTCTTTCTGTAGAGGTGCCGGAGACTAGAACTGTTGGCTATGATGGACAAAAGGTCGAACGCATACTGGTGAATCTCCTGTCGAACGCAATAAAGTACGCACCTGAAAAGGGGCAGGTAAATGTAACCTTAGGTTATTCCGAGAATTCTTTTGAAATAAAAGTAGAGGATAATGGACCAGGTATAGATTCAGAGGACCACGAATCTGTGTTCAAGCCTTTTTATCAGGTTGGAAAACGCGATTCCTACAGAGCCGGCGGAACCGGAAGTGGGCTGGCCCTTTCAAAGGAATACGCCGACCTAATGGGCGGAGATCTTTGGATAGAGCACTCCTCACTTGGCGGTGCAAGTTTCGTTCTGACCATACCTTTCCACGAATCATCGGAACGAGAAGAAGAAGAATCGCATTTCGAAATAGAAATACCCACTATCGAGTCATGGGGTAAAAACGGAGTAGAAGAGCATGAAAACGAAGATCAGCCTTTGATCTTGATCGTGGAGGATAATGACGACCTCCGCAGTTACCTGAAGGTCTCCCTCATGACGGAATACCGGATCGCAGAGGCAGAGAATGGTCGGGAGGGATTTGCCAAGGCTTTGGAATTGATTCCGGACGTAGTCTTGACCGACATCATGATGCCTGAAGTAGACGGTATCGAGCTCTGTTCGATGGTGAAAGGTACAGATGAGACTTGTCACATTCCGGTAATTTTGTTCAGCGCATTGAGTGCCTTGGAGACCAAGTTGACCGGATTGCGAACAGGGGCAGACGATTATGTGGTTAAACCCTTTAGCAAACAGGAGCTTGTTCTTCGAATTGGGAATCTCCTCAAGCCAAAAGAGACCTTGCGCGATTCTTTCAGGAATGAGTACTTGAATCAAGAGTCGGATAATACTGAAGTGCCTACGGAGGATCCCTTCATTCTCAAAGCTCAGGAGGTACTTAGCGAAAACTTCAGTCGGGAAGATTTTGACGTATCCATGATGTTTGAAGTGCTTGGTGTAAGTCGTTCTAGTCTACATCGTAAGTTAAAGGCTGTGTCCGGACTGTCGGCAACCCAGTTCATTCGGACCTACCGCATGAAAAAGGCCATGGCACTCTTAAGGATCGGTTCATATTCAGTCAAGGAGGTTGGGTATGCTGTGGGCTTCAGCAGTGCCAATTATTTCACCCGCTGTTTTACAGAGCATTTTGGAGTGCCTCCATCTTCGGTTTCGGCATAAAAAAAGAAATCCCGGACTTAATGCCGGGACTCTTTTGGAGGACAACACGAATTCTACTCGTATACCATTAACGTGTGTTGTCAGCCATTACCTAAATGTTTTAATCTTCATACGATACGATTAGGTCTCGGATCATCCATTGATCCGTCACGGTATGTATCGCTACTTTATATCTTCCTGAGGAGAGTTCAGAGTCAGTAGCGAAACCGCTGTAATAGGTGTCTATCCAAACTCCATCTTCATTAAAAATGTGAACTTCATCGTCCGATTGGTTCATGATCCATTCTACGGCCTCTACTCGTGTGTGTAGTTCCACAGGCTCACCTTTGGTCATTTCAGCAGGCCATCCATTTACTTCGATACACGAAGTTTGATACGCTCGATCTCCCACAGTTACGATAGCTGAATAATAGCCATTCTTTAGAGGCAGGAAATTGTCAGAATCGGCGCCGGGGATCTCTTCGCGAGTATCGCAATTCACCCACTGAACGGTGGCTTCTTCTGCATGAACATGAATTTGTCGACTGTCTGTACAAACAGTGAACTCTGGAATGTCACTCGACTGCGCAAAAAGTGCGCTCGAGATCAAAATGATACTGAGGGTGAGGTAGGGTTTCATGACAATTAGGTTTGATGCTAATGTCCAGAGAATCAACCTAATCGAAGTTCAAAATTGTTCCAGAAAAGTATACTATTGTGCCACAATACACCTAAAACCACCCTAAGGCCTTGTTCGGCAGGGTTTTTCTCACTTTCAATGGCGATTCGTGAACGCTTTTCCCCGAAAGTACATGGTCGAACAATTCAAGATACCCTTCGGTCATTTTAAGGGCGTTGAAGTTCTCTTTGGCGTATTGGTGGATCTCTGATCTATCGAATTCAGAAGCTTTGGAAAGGGCCCCTGCCATACTTGCAGAGTCATTCGTCAGCGTACCTGCAAAAGAGGGGACCAATTCAGGAAGCGAGCCATATGGAGTAGCAAAAACCGGGCAGCCAAAATACATGGATTCGATGACCGCCAACCCCATGGGTTCAGGCCACAATACGGGAAATATCAGCCCCTTTGACCCGTTGATGAGCCTGTATTTTTCTTCCCCGCCAACCATGCCGTGAAACGAGATTCTTGGACTCCATGTGAACCGTATGCCCATATTGAAGTTGAAACGGACGCCACCCAATACCCGTAACCGTTCATCAGCCTGCTTTACCACATCAATAGCTCCGCGAACGTTTTTGATGCTCCAGGCCGCCTTCCCCAGGAAGTGAAAAAAGTCCCGGTCATTCTCCAGATCGGGAACGCCGTAATCGCGCCAATCCATCCCGTTGTACACGTAAACATCACCACCGTGACGCCAAGCATGGTCCTTTGAAATGAATACCGTATTGGGGTCTATGGCTTCGTCCTTACCCCAATTCCCGTGAATCGTAATCAAATAGGGCTTTTCAATGGTCGCCGCTGCAGCTTCGTTGTAATGAAAGTGAAGGACGTCAACATCCTCCGGAATTTGCTCCGCGATGGGCCGCTCTCGGTCTAAAATCCGCACCTCGGCGAATTCACAGCGTGATCCTTCACCGACCAAGTACGTTACCCGATGTCCCAGCTCTACGGAAAGCTTTCCCTGATACCAGATATCGCGCTGCGTTCCGCCATAATGGTACACGGGGATCTTAGCCGTATGAACGATCAGAATATGCATTTAAGGGCGATATACGATGCGGTTGATCTCTTTTGTGCCTGCGGCACGATGCACCACCAGCACGTACGTTCCGGCCGCGATCCCGGCATTCGACATCAAGATTCGATCCGTCCACTCTACGGTGATCAGCAGCTTTCCGCTTAAATCGAATACCTGGGCCATTTCAGCCACTTCATTCCATTGTACCACATCATCGGTCGGGTTCGGGAAAGCGGTGAACGTACTCTCCTCGGGCTCGTTGATCCCTATCGTGTTCTGGCCATTCCAATGGATCTGCTGTAGCAACCCCCACAGGTGCTCAGCCAGTTCGGGGTGGTCCACGAACGGATTGCGATTTCCCTGATACCCATAAACGACTTCGTTACGGTTCATTTCGAAATTGTCGACCGTATCGTTTCTGTGCCATTCGAGCAACGTGCTCATGCGGGCGTGAAGCGGTTGTGTTGACCCTTGAGGCTGCAATACATCGGTAAGTTCCAGGTCGGGGTCTCCGCCACCGCCTTCGTAGCGCACGGCCATATAAAAGATCATTCGCGCCACATCACCCTTTACAGCATCTCTAGGTTCAAAGGTCCAGTCGACATTGTCGTAATCGCTGCCCGTGTCGGTTCCTTCATCGATCACATCAACACAACTCGCACAATCGTCAAAATTTCTGTTTCCACGAACGCTGTTTACACTGATGTCGCACGGTCTTAAATGATGTGCATCGGTTCCAGCTCCCTGGCTCGTGCCGAAGTTGCCACGCGATTTAGTCCAAACATGCTCTCGATTCCAGCCCGCTCCATTATTGTACTCCTGATCCGCATCTACGGATCGGCCCGAATACAATAGAATGACGTTATCGGAATTGTTGGGATCGCGATCGGTGTCCTTCAGAATGTCCCAGGTGTCGGTTCCCGAACTCGTATATGGGAAGGGGTTGTGATTATCGATGATGTCGTGCAACGCCGTTTTTAGCGAGTCGTCGCGCAATCCAAGGGCGTTTTGATAGTAGTTTCCCTGTGCCCATACCGAACACGAGGGAACCATGATTAAACGCGTAATGATGTGTCGCATGAAACAAAAGTAGCGCAATAAATACGCATTTCAGAACAGGTTCACGAATCTCATGATCGGATAGAGTATCCGAAGCAACCGCGCGTTCGATTTGATCTCCGGATACACTTCCTTTTCGATCCGTTCTTCATAAACGCCGAGGGATTCTTTTGAAAGGTCGCCTTGCGCAAATGCATCGATGAGCGTCTCGACTGCGATGATGCCGCTTAGCATGGCCTTATCGATCCCGTGACCGAGCAAAGGATCCATCAGCTCCGCAGCATCTCCGATAATGAGCGCTCCATCGCTCGTCAAGGGCCAGCTGAATGATGGGAAAGGAAGTTTATGCCCTCTTATTTTGCCCAATGCTTTGGCCTCGTTAAAATGCTTGGCGATATGTGGGTCGCCATGAAGGATGTCTTCGAACATCTTGGATACCGACACTTTCTTTTTGCTGAGGAGCCCGTAGCCTACGTTGAACTGATTCTGTCCAAGAGGGAATATCCAAAAGTATCCGGGAATTTTCTGTCGATAGGGTACGAAGAGGTGGTTTTGGTCCTCTGAGATGTCAACACCTTCGAAATACTGACTAACGGCAACACCGTAATTCCCTGTGACTACCCGACGACCCAAAACTTGTTCTCGAAGATTGGCATTGGCACCTACAGCAATGATCACCGATTCCGCTTGTATCACCTCCTTTCCCGATTGGTCATTTAGAACAAAATGTCCATTAAACCTCTCGATATCCGTGATCCGAATACCCCGATACACCCGAGTGTTCGTATGTGTGATAACCGATTCAAAAAGGTAATTGTCGAAATGAAGTCGCGGACTATTCACCGCGGGGAGTACCCACGATTTGGTCAGAACCTTGCGCCCTTTGGCGTAAACCGCTGATGAGCTGAGCACCTGTTTGTCATCAATTCCGGAGAAGACCCCTTCGCTTCCCGGCACGAGTTGATTGACATATCGAAATGTTCGTCCAGGAAGCGCGTCGCCGCAGGTTTTATCGCGCGGAAAATGGGCACGATCTATAAGTGCTACAGATAGGTTGGAATCGCGAAAGGCCAGGGCAGCAGCGCATCCGGCCGGACCCGCGCCGATGATGGCTACGTTTACGATTTCCCTAATTTTTTAAGAAAGCGTGTGTGCTGAATCAAGGCCATGGCGAAATTCGGCTGAGAGTAATACGGGAGTCCGTACTCCTTGGCTGTTTCGCGAACGATCTTCGAGATCTTTTTATAATGAACATGGCAGATGTTCGGGAATAAGTGATGCTCGATCTGGAAATTGAGCCCACCTACGAACCAGCTGAAGAATCTGCTGCGAGGAGCAAAATTCGTTGTGGTCAATAGTTGGTGAATGGCCCAGTTGTTCTCCATAGTTCCCTTTTCGCTTGGGACCGGAAATTCTGTATCCGGCATTACGTGAGCGGGCTGGAATATCGCACTCAGTATACTTCCTGCGATCAAATGCATGATCACAAAACCGATCAAAACCCAGTACCAAGCTCCGGGAACCACGATGATCGGAATGGCCATGATGTACACGTAGTAAATCACCTTCCAAGTGATCATTCTCGACATCAGGTTTCCGAATTTTTGTGGCACATCTGCTAGATTTTGATGCTTGAAACCAACGAGCTGTACAAAGTCCTTGGCGGTCATCCAATACAGGGTCATGAGCGAGTAAAAGAACCAAGCGTACAAGAACTGAAAGCGATGGAACCAAAAACGGCGATCGTGCGGAGTAAAGCGCAATACCGGTACCGATTTGATATCCTGGTCCATGCCATGAACGTTCGTATAGCTGTGGTGCAATACGTTGTGCTGCAATTTCCAGTTCGTCTCAAATCCTCCAAGCACGTTGATCGTATGTCCGAGAACGTTATTGATCGCGGCATTCCTTGAGTAAGCTCCGTGATTTGCATCGTGCATCACGCTGAGACCAATTCCGGCCATGCCGAGCCCCATGAACGACCAAAGGATGAGCTGCTCCCACCAAAGATCAGCAGCCCCGAAAACGAGCAAGAAATAAGGGACAGCGTACAACAGGATCATGAAAATGGTCTTGAACACCATTTGTCCGTTCGCATATCGACTTATGTTATTCTCCTTGAAATAGATATTTACGCGTTCGCGGAGTGTTTTAATGAACTCGGCATCTTGCGTTCGTGGGAAAGTGACTTTCTTGAACTTCATAGAATATATTAAGGCACTGCAATTTAATCATTTCAACGCCAATTGAGGCATTCTTTATTTTATATAATCGGGGTCTAGCTGATGTCGTAAGATGTCCTCAAAGGTCTCGCGGTCCCTGATAAGTAAAGCTTCTCCTTTGTGTAACAACACTTCGGCAGGTCTGTTTCTGCTGTTGTAATTCGAAGACATGGTGAAGCAACAGGCCCCGGCATTGTGCATCACTAGAATATCGTCTTGTTGGACTTCGGCCAGTCGCCGATCGACTCCAAAGGTGTCCGATTCGCAGATATAACCGACTACGGTGTATACCTTTTCGGGGCCACCGGGTCTGCTCAAATTCTCGATGTGGTGGTAAGCATCGTAGAACATGGGGCGAATGAGGTGATTAAAGCCCGAATCGACTCCGACGAACACGCAACTGGTCGTTTGTTTGATAACGTTGGCATGAACCAGGAAGTATCCGGCATCGCTCACTAAAAATTTGCCCGGTTCAAATTTTAACGTGTATTCTTTTCCTTGTCGGGCACAGAATTGATTGAAGGATTCGGAAAATCGTTCGCCAAAAGCTTCAATATCAGTATCGAGTCCGCCCGGCCGGTAGGCGACCTTGAACCCCGACCCAAAGTCGATGAACTTGACCGAGTCGAACCTTTCGACCACGGAAAAGAGAATCTCCGCTGCTCTTATGAAAACATCGGCATCCAAGATATCTGATCCCGTGTGTACGTGAATGCCTTCTACGTCGATGTTCAGGCTTTTTACCAAGCGTTCTACATGTGGTATCTGATGAATGCTGATTCCGAATTTCGAGTCTATGTGTCCGACCGAGATCTTCTGATTGCCCTTTCCTGTACCGAGATATTCGTGCCCGATTTAGCCGAGAGTAGGATTCAGCTCTCTGCTCCGGAGG
>JAGWBA010000010.1 GCA_021296215.1 Flavobacteriales bacterium | reverse complement strand
ATCGTCAGTAGTAGACGTCTTTATAGTTTAAATGTATTAAATCGCACGTTCACTTGCGATTTAATACAGCACCTTTTTTTTGGCCCTACGGGCCGATGCGGTCCTCCACGACTATAACCAACCCAGGTCCTAGGCTAGCTACACCGCCTTCCAATAACTATTCACGAAATAGTGCTTGCAATCGAAATCATTCGCCTGGTGCTCGAACCCGTTTCGTTCGGCCAACCCGGGTAGATTACTCAACTTGAATTTTCGGCTGATCTCCGTGTGGATCGTCTCCCATTGATCAAAGTGGTACGACTCACCCAAGGCATCAATGCGCACATCTTGTTCTACTTTACTCACTAAATAGGAGCGAACCTCGCCCGTCTCCGGTGAATAACTGCAGTAGAAATCGAACTTCATCGGGTCAAAGTGTCCGCCGAGCTCCCGGTTGATACGTGTAAGCAGATTCAAGTTGAAGGACTTGGTAATACCTTCAGGATCATCGTACGCGCGCAGGATTACCTTGGGGTCCTTCTGCAAATCGAGTCCTATGAATAAAGCGTCGTTCGGTGCTAAATGTGAACGCAGCTCGGTCAAGAATCGATCCGCGGCCTCACGCGAGAAGTTGCCCAAATTAGAGCCCAAAAAGAGCACGATGTTTCGTCGATCTCCTTTGCGCAGCACATCCAACCCGCTCATGTAGTCGGTGTTGAGCGGGCTTACGTTCATTTCGGGCCAGCGTGCACAAAGATCATAGCACAGATCATCCAAGGCCGATTTCGAGATATCGATCGGCACATAGGTAAAGTCGGCTCCTTGTTCCAGAAAATACTCGAGCAAGACCTTGGTCTTTTGGCCATCTCCTGCGCCGAACTCCACCAGATTGAATGGGCCGACCGACGGATCGAATTGCGCCAGTATATCGGCCTTGTTGGTCTCGAAGATCTCAAACTCGCTATCGGTCAGGTAGTACGACGGCATGCGCATAATAGCCTGGAAAATGGCGCTGCCTTTGTCGTCGTAATGGTATTTCGACGATATATGTTTTCGCTCAGTGCTGAATCCGGTGCGGACGTCGTCGGCAAAAGAGGTCATATCAATGAATTTTATCGTAGTCGCGTTGAGTTGATTCCGTTTTGACGTGGTGCTTGTCTTCCAGTATCTCGAAAACGTTATTCTTGATGTTATGGGCAATGGTACTGGTGGGCAAATCATTGCAATCCGTCCCAAAGGGGTCCTCGATCTCCTCGGCCATCATCTGCACGCCCATGAACGCGTAGAAAATGAACATGACCAAGGGCACCGTCCAAAACTGAAAGGTTGCTACCAAGGCAAAGGGAAGAAGCACCGTATAGGCCAGGATGAAGGTTCTTATATGTACCGCATAGCTAAAGGGGATAGGGGTTTTCTTGATTCGCTCGCAAGCGCCCAGAATATCCAGAAAACCCCTCCACACCTGCATGGTGTTCCGGTGATCCTCAGGGCCTATTACGTGCGCCTTGTAGGCGTCGTGGAATTTCTGCTGAATCCCTGTGGCAATGTAGTTGGGCACATGGTCCTTTTGATCGTAGCGATGTCGATCGTCATCGGTCAAGTTGATGAGCTCTTCCATAATGACCCCGTTGCGCAAATGCTCCACGAGCGCCAGGCAAAAGTTACTAATCCGCGTGGCCATGAAATGCCGCACCTGTTCGTCGTCCTTGGGAAATGCCGTTTGAACCAGAATGGCGAGGTTTCGGGTGTTGTTCACCAGTGCTCCCCACTGTTTGCGGCCTTCCCACCAGCGGTCGTAGGCCGAATTGGTCCGAAATACGAGTAGTATGCTCAGCACGATCCCGAGGAAAGAGAAAACGGTCGGGTTCATTTTCAGCTCTTCCGAGATCTCTAAATGAATGATAGGGGCGATAAGAATAGCGGTCACGACGCCAACGCCCAGAGTGTAGTACATGAGCTTGCGCATGGTCCGGCTGTGGCCTAAATGTAGGATGTCGCGGCCAAAAGCTTTATTCGGGGTGTAAATGATCATTTTTCTGCGAGCCTGATTCCGTTGAATTGCCAACGAAGGTGAGGATGAAAAAAGTTTCGATACGTCGGCCGGTCGACATGTCCCGGTGGCGACGCCAACGATCCACCGCGCAGTACCATCTGATTCACCATGAATTTGCCGTTGTATTCACCCATAGCGCCCTCGGCCGCCTGGAATCGCGGGTAGGGGAGGTAGGCACTCGAAGTCCACTCCCAAAGCCAACCGCCATTCAGCTGATCGGCCACCGCCTCGCGCTCGAATTCCGTGAGCAGCCTTTTGCCCGCCCAGTGTGCAAAGGCATCGGCCTCGAAGTAACTAATATGCCTAACCGGAGCCTGCGGCTCGATGGCCACCAGTCCATTCAGTTGATACTGGTACCAGTCGCCGTCGACCTTGTACCAGTAAAGTGGGGCTCGCCAATGCTCCTCTTGAACCATTCCCCAGGCTTCACTCAACCAATGGCGAAAATCGCCGTACCCACCGCCCTCCATGAATTCGAGGTATTCGGCGTTGGTAATGTAATCGGCACTGATGCGCGCACCTTCCAAATACACCTTATGCCTTCCTTGTTCGTTGTCGAAAAAGAACCGATCTCCTGTGGCACCGATATCGTACAATCCTTCCGCGAGCTCCACCATCGCGCCGCTAGGCGCCGGAAAATTCGTTTCCCAGTCGCAGCTTTCGTCATAGGCCGGAAACAAAGGGCTGTGCGCCAGCGTGTATTTGAGGTCGGTGATGAGCAATTCCTGATGCTGCTGCTCGTGCTGCAAACCCAGTGCAAGCGTGTCTTCCAGCCCATCGAAGCCGCGCTTTTGAGCTAGGCGATTCACGGCTTCATTCACGTGTGCTCGATACGCGTAGACCTCGGCGACCGTGGGCCTACTCATATGGCCGCGGCGATCGCGCAATACACGATCACCGACCGATTCGTAGTAGCTGTTGAAGAGGTAGTTGTACTTCGGGTGGAATTCCTTGTAAAAGGGATCATTCGGCTTTAGAATGAAGGTCTCGAAGAACCAGGTCATGTGGGCGAGATGCCACTTGGGCGGACTCACATCGACGATCGACTGAGGTACGTAATCCTCGATCTCGAGCGGCTTACAGAGGTCTTCAGTGCGTTGTCTAATGGCGTTGTAGCGGTCGATCATAAATTAGTTTTCGCTGAGGTATTGATGTACCAGGCTGATGCTCATAGCTCCTTCACCTACGGCTGAAGCGACGCGATTCATGGCACCACTTCGCACGTCGCCCGCCGCGAAAACGCCGGGTACGGATGTTTCGAGGGTGAAAGGGTCGCGCTGCAGTAACCATTCTCTTTTGAACGATTCGTGGTTCATGAGGGAGTTGCCCGTGAGCAAGAAGCCTTTGGAGTCGCGCTTGAAATCGGCACTCAGCCAATCGGTGTAGGGGCGAGCACCAATGAAAACGAAGAGTGCTCGGGCCGATACCTTTTCAGTCGCTTCACTTTCGATGTTCTTGATGGTCAGGGCTTCGAGACGATCGTCGCCATGTGCCTCGATCACTTCGGTCTTCGAGAGCACTTCGATGTTCTCTATTCCGTCTATTTGGTCGATGAGGTATTGCGACATGCTCGAGGTGAGATCTTCGCGGCGAATGCAGATGTGGACCTTTCGCGCGAACTTGCTGAGGTACACGGCTCCTTGCCCCGCCGAGTTACCTCCGCCCGCGATATATACGTCGCCGTCCTGGCAGGCAGATGCTTCAGTAGTGGCCGCCCCATAGTAGATTCCCGCGCCCGTAAACCGATCCATCCCCGGAGCGCTTAGTTTTCGGTAGTTGACGCCCGTGGTGACCACTACTGCGCGAGCCTTCAATTCTCCACCTTCTTTCAGTTTGAGGATATTGTAAGGATTCACGCGCTCAATGCTCGACACTTCGGTCGGCGACAAGAACTCGATTCCGAACCGCGTCGCTTGTGTAATGGCCCGTCGAGCGAGGTCTGCCCCGCTCAATCCGTTCGGAAACCCCAAATAATTCTCAATTCGGCTCGATGTCCCCGCCTGACCACTGGGAGCACACCGCTCTATGAGCGCCGTTACACGCCCTTCAGAGCCGCCGTAAACGCCAGCTGCCAATCCGGCCGGACCCGCGCCGATGATCACTACATCATAGGGTTTTTCACTTGCGGTCAAGCTCATTCCAAGCTTTCGCGCCACCTCTTGTACGGTGGGCTTTAATAGTGCTTCGCCGCCTTCGGTCACAAGAACGGGCAAATGAGTTGCATCGAACGAGTGTCGCTCTACAAACGGCGCGGCCCGTTCGGTATTCTCGTATTCGATCCACTCGTAAGGGATCAGATTCCCGGCCAAGAAATCCTTGATCTCGTGACTCTTGGGACTGTATTGATAACCGATCAATCGAACCCCGCGAAACTCAGGAGTGTACTGAGCCCACCAATCGTCCAATAGATCCTTGAGGACTGGAAACAGTTTTTCTTCGGGCGGATCCCAAGGCTTGAGGAGGTAATAGTCCAATTGAACGTCGTTGATCGCCTTAATGGCCGCATCGGTATCCGAATAGGCGGTTAAGAGTACGCGTTTTGCGGTCGGATAAAACCTCTTGGCGAGCTCCAGGAATTCAACCCCGAGCATTTCGGGAATGCGCTGGTCCGACAGAAATAGGGCGACCGTTTCCCCTTTTTTCTTCAACTCTTCGAGGGCCGTTAAGGCCTCGCGGGCCGATGACGTATTCTTGACGCGGTACTCCCGGCGAAACTCCGAACGGAGATCGCGCTGTATCGCTCTCAATATTTGTGGATCATCGTCCACACAGAATATGATCGGTTTTTGCTCCATTAATTCGTCGGCAATACGATTTTAAATTCCGGTCGACCCACTACTGAGTCCAATTCGATCCGCCCGCCATGTCGATCTATAATTCGCTTTACCACGTCCAAGCCCAGTCCGGTACCCTTGCCCATGGCTTTGGTAGTGAAAAACGGGTTAAAGATCTGGTCTTGCACTTCAAGTGGTATTCCGGGGCCATTGTCTACGATCGAGATCTCTAGCGTTTGACTGTGACGCCCCGTTTTCAGCGTTATCTGCGGGTTATCGACTTTTCCTTCCAAGGCATCGAGTCCATTATCGAGCAAATTCGTCCACACTTGATTCATTTCAGATGGGTAGATCAAAACCTTGCCCGTATTCGGATCAAAGTCTTCGCGAATCTTGATTTGAAATCTGCGAGCCTTATGACCTAGCATCCGTACTGTATTGCGCAGCCCTTCAAGGGAATCCAACAGCTGACGGTCCGTGCTTTGGTCCATGTGACTGTAGGTCTTCACCGATTGAACCAGCTCCGATATCCGCTTGGACGCATCTTGGATCTCGTCCACCATTTTTTCCGTCGTCAATACATTGACCAGCCAGCCCAAAGGTGGACCCAGTGCTTTGGCTCCAGTAGTTTCACAAATCTTTTCGAGCTCTTCGATGCGAACGTCAAAATCAACCAATTGCTCAACCCATTCATCGCCGTAGGAAATGTCGTGATCGTCGAGCCAGTCGAAAAGCTCATCTTCGAGGTCATTCCGCTCGAGCAACCCAATATCTCGAACACCCGCTTCGATTTTCCTGCTCGTGAATTCGTTAAGGCTGTCTATGGCTTCTTCGGGGAGCTGCAAGCTGATGACTTTCTTGAATCTATCCGGCACATGGCCGAGATATTCCTTTAATGAATCCGCACTTCTGACGATCGCCGCGGCCGGATTATTCAGCTCGTGTGCAAGTCCGGCGGATAACTTACCCAAAGCAGCAAGTTGATAAACTTGCTGCTGAGTGCTGGTAAAATCGCGTACCCTCGAAGTCATGTGATGAACGAGAGCAGTCGTGATCTCAGGACATTCCACGATTAAATCGCGAAGGTCTTTCCGACAAACGGCCAACAGTCTCACTGGTTTGGTAACGATCCCATATCCAGAAGCATGGGTCATACGGGAATAGGGCAGTAACCCGGTTATGCTCCCTTTCTTAACACTTCCAAAATCGCGACGCTCGCCATTTTGCAACATGTAGAAAACGGCTTCACCCTCGATGATCAGAAACATCTCGTCTGCCGGATCACCCTTCTTAAATAGGAACGCCCCCTCTTCGAGTTCCCGGTACTCGGCGCGCTTGATCAACCAATTGAGCTCCGACTCCGGAACCGATTCAAGCGGTTCAAACATGCGCAGATCTAATATACTACAGCTCATAGCTTCAGTCTTGTTTGTCGAGCAACTGCATCAGTAACAGTACAGCTACATCGCGGTCCTCCATAAGGTCCTCTATACTCGGCTTCACGATGTGCGTGGGAATTACACCGCGATCACTGGTTGCTTGTTTGACCGCCGATGGGTACGATATATGATACCTCGGAATTCCGATACTCATCTTAGAATGCGGAAGTGTGATGAATTGTTTCGATCCTGCGGCATACCCTTCATAGCAGCTGCCCGTTTCCTCGCCAATTACAATCGCATCGCCGTATTCTTTCAGGTATCTGGTCAAAGTACTGCCGTTCGAAAAAGTTCTACCATTGACCAGCACGTAGATCTGTCCGGTAAAGAGATACTTCGATGCTTTGGGTAGCTTGTGCTTCTTTGTTTTGCCCTCCCATGATTCCGATGCCTTGAGCCAAGTTTCATCCGGATCGTTCTGTAGAATATAGGGGACCATTTCGTCGGCGAATTCGTGGAGTCCGCCCATGTTTCCACGCAGGTCGATCACGAGTATCTCAACGCCCCGCTCTTGCATTTCCTTGAAGTTCGCTTTGTATTCTTTTTTTGCTTTGATGCCCATTGACTCCGCTTTTCCGCGGGCAAACGCGGGCAAATACCAGTAAGCTTTGTTTCCGTCTATATCGAATGCAAAGGGCTCGTCTTCCGGTTTGGCCTTGCTTTTGTTTCGCTCTTTGAAATTTTCGACTTGTTGCTCGCGTGTCAAAGCTGAAAGCGTAGCCATTTCTCCTGCAGCGCGATAGGCAGCTTCGAAGGTTTTGGGTTGCTCTATGTGGAAATAGTAAAGCCAGGGAAATACCATTTCGATCGTACGTTCCAAGTAACTATAAATAGCTCCGTGACCTGGTGTACAGGCGTATAGTGTCTCGATGATTTGGCGTACGGAGCGACCGTTGATCGAAAGAATCTCGTCGCCTCGATGAAGTACTGCTTCGTTCGAGATATCCTCCCAGACGAATATTCGACCGTCAATGATCTTTACCTCTACAGGCAAATAGGCATAGGCATTTTTGGGAATGCCTCTGTGTATGGTGCCGGACCAATTTCCCACCCCAAAATGCCCCTCTTTGGCCAAGGCGCAAATGCGACTGACATAGGTGAAGTACTCGAAAGCCGTGCACTCGGGCTGAAGCTCCGACATGATCTTTGATGCTTCTTTATCGAAATAAGGAGCGTATTCGTCCAATGCGGGCTCATATTGATGAATACTGGCAATCAGATAATCCAGATTTTCTCGCACATGGGTTCCGGGCCATAATTGAGCATGGCATGTCAAGCCTATCAATAGGGCAAGGGTCAGGGATTTTAGATTCACGGCGTTCGATTCAAAAGAGAGAGATATCGAACTTAGTGAAAACGGGTGAAATCGACACAGTTTGAGTTAAGCGAATCGGGACTGATCGATGGTCGTGCGATTTTAGTCCGTAAAGTACTTGTGCATGGCCCTCGCTAGATGCAAATTGCGTCAGTGATTTATCAAAGGACGACTAAAATTAAATCTTGGGCCGAAGAAGATCGGCCTCGCGAAAAGCTGGCTCGCTGGGGCAGGCATCACCTGAGCAATGCCGAGCTCATCGGGATCTTACTGGGTTCTGGACTGCGTAATATGAGTGCGGTTGAGCTTGCGCGTAGAATCCTAGATACGGTCGACGAAAACCTCAAAGAACTCGGGAAGCTCGACCATGCCCGTTTGTGTGCTATGAAAGGTGTCGGAAGCGCAAAGGCCTCGCGTCTTTTGGCCGCCATAGAGCTGGGAAGGAGAAGGGAGGGAACCGCAGCTTTGGAACGACCCGTGATTCAATCGAGCCGCGAAGCATACGATATCCTGTATCCATCACTCGTCGATCTCGATCACGAGCAGTTTTGGGTGGTGTTCTTGAACAACGCCAACAAGGTGCTCCGTAAAATGCCTATTAGCAAAGGAGGCATCAGTGGCACGGTGGTCGACCTCAGAGTGCTCTTTCGCGAGTGTTTTTATTGCGGAGCTACATCGATCATCATGGCTCACAATCACCCTAGCGGAAACCTACGGCCGAGTCAGGCCGATCGAAAATTGACGGAGCGGGTAAAACAGGCTGGAGAGGTTCTCGATATTAAAGTCTTGGATCACCTCATCATCACTGAGCAAGAATATTTTAGCTTTGCTGATGAACAGCAACTCTAAGTCATGGTAAAGCTGCACACGGTCGTTGGGGCACGCCCACAATTCATCAAAGCTTCGGCACTGGACCGAGTGCTGAGATCGTACTATTCGGGATTGATCGAAGAAACACTGATCCACAGCGGCCAGCATTACGACGATAATATGTCCGCGTCATTCTTCAGGGAGCTTGAATTACAGAACCCAAAGCATAACCTTGGAGTTAAACCGGGACGCCCGGCCGTACAAACGGCCATGATCACGATAGAACTGCACAAGCTATGGGAGCTAGAGTGCCCCGATGCCGTTCTGGTGTACGGCGATACCAACACCACATTGGGTGGAGCACTAGCCGCCAGCGATCTCGAGATTCCGCTCATTCACGTTGAGGCCGGCCTCAGATCTTACAATAGAGGCATGCCCGAAGAGGTGAATCGGCATTTGACCGATCACTTGAGCTCTATACTGGCCTGCCCTGTGCCAAAGGCCGTGGAGCAATTAGCGGCGGAAGGAATAACCGATTCTGAAACAAGTTCACCAGATTCAGTAAACCCGAGAGTGATTTTATGTGGCGACGTCATGTACGACAATGCCTTGTACTTCGAGTCGAAATCGAGGTTGCCTCAGCAATTGCTAGAAAATGACTTTGTGCTTTTCACCTTGCACCGAGCGGGCAATACCGACGACGGGCCGCGACTAAAGGCTTTGCTTAAAACGGTTTTCGAATTAAGTAGAGACACGGGTATTGCAGTTTACTTTCCTTGCCATCCGCGCACGAGAACGGCGATCGATATGCACTATCCCGAGTTTTGGAAGCTCATTCGCGATAAAGGCCATTTTCATTTTAAAGAGCCAACGACGTACTTCGAGACCTTGGCCTTGGAAAAACACGCGCGTTTCGTTGTGACCGATTCGGGAGGGATTCCAAAAGAAGCGTACTTCTTTGGTACGCCGAGCATTATCTTAAGGACCGAGACCGAATGGAACGAATTGGTAGAGAATACCTTTGCAACGTTGGTCGACGCCGATCGCGACCTTCTAGCGCACCATTGGCACAGACTTTTAGGATCTCCGGGATTCGATAAGATCAACGGTACTTTCGGAAATGGTGATGCCGCTGAGCAGATCACTCGTGAAATTTGGAAGGTATTCGGATGATACTCGTTTACTCACATAAACGAACGCCGCGCGTAATCTACACGTTCAGGCAAGTATTTCAACAGTTCCTCGGGGTTTCGGTGGAGTTGACAAGCGATATATCCACCTTTATCGATCACAAAGGACCCAAGCTGAGCTATTCGCAGCGACCTTTTGGGAAGGAGCTTAATTTTAGAAGTAGTGAGTTGTTGTTCGAGTCCGGAATCAACGAATGGGACATTCAAGTAGGGGAGTACCGCGATACTCCAACTCTTTTTCCGGTACCGGAGCCCTCGGAAGTTCCGTTCGACCCATTTGCCGCCACTTTTTACTTGATCTCGCGATACGAAGAATACCTTCCGCACATTAAGGATAAACACGAGCGCTTTTCGGCAGAGTCGAGCATAGCGTATAAGGCGGGATTCCTGCAACGCCCCGTGGTTGATCAGTGGGCCTTGATGATCAAGGATATCATTTCAGTTCGCTTTCCGGACTTTGTATGGCCGCAGCGAAAGTTCGAGTTCGTGAATACCATCGATATCGATAATGCCTACGCCTATAAGGCCAAAGGGCTCATGAGAAGCTTGGGCGGATTCGCACGTTCGCTCCTAGAGCTTAAAGGGCGCGAATTTTTAGATCGGCTATTGGTCACCTTGGGGTTACGCCCCGACCCCTACGATACTTTCGCCTACCTCAAGGATCTACAACGGACCTATGAGTTAAAAACGATCTATTTCTTCTTGCTGGCCGATTACGGACTTAACGATAAGAACGTTCCGTACACGAATCCTCGCTTCCGCAGTTTGATCAAGGATGTTGCCGACTATGCCATGGTGGGGATTCACCCGAGTTACGGTAGCAACAAAAAGAAATCGAAACTGGAGGCCGAAGTCAATCGATTCGAGGGCATTATCCACCGAGAAGTGACCCGCAGCCGCCAGCATTTTCTGAAATTGACCATTCCCGAAACCTACAGGAACCTGATCGACCTCGACATCACAGATGACTACACCATGGGTTATGCCTCGGAGATCGGTTTCCGCGCAGGTACGTGTAGTTCGTTTTACTTTTACGATCTCGACCTCGAATTCATGACCCCGCTACGTATCCACCCCTTTGCCGTAATGGAAGGTATACTGAAGTTCTATCAAAACCTCGGACCGCAAAAAGCGCTGGAGCGCGTATTGCCTGTGGTGGACGCCGTGAAGGAGGTCCAAGGCACTTTCATCTCGCTCTGGCACAATGAATCGGCCTGCGAAAATGCCATGTGGAAAGGGTGGCGCGACTTCTACGAAGGGCTTATCCACGCATCGAGGTCCTGACAACAATTCCGCATAAGGAGTGTTCCTTGCATATGGTCAAATTCATTCGCCAACAAGAGCTCGACGAAGACGCCTGGAACCAGTGCGTTAAAAAGCACGGTCAAGGCCGGCCATTTCTATTCACTTGGTACCTCGACACGGTTTGTGAGCGTTGGAATGCACTCGTTTACGAAGACTACGAATGGATTATGCCGTTGCCCAGCTATAAGCCGTTTGGAGTAGAATATTGCGTAACGCCGCCTTGGGTATACGCGATGTTCCCAATCGGGCCGCAGGCCCATAACCCAGAAAAGCAGGCCGAGATGTGCGCCCTTTTTCGCGAGCATTGGCCTGCCGAGATCAAGTACACTCGGCTGCCCGGTTTGCAGGGCGATTCGGAAAAGGGTGGGCGGCAAAAACTCTTTTGGTGGCAGTGCGGTCCCGAGTCTTTGGCCCTACGGGCCGATGAACATCTGTTGGCCGATAATGAAGATTACACCTTGTTCAAGAACGATCCGCCCGAGGCCTTGATCGAGCTGATGTTTCGAAAGCGCACTGAGCGACACCCGTTCGATCGGCATGCACGGGAACGTCTGAAGCACCTGATGCACGTGGGTATTTACAAGCGTCGCGGTCAGGTGTGGAGCCTGTACGATCGTAGTAATACGCTTTCGGCTGGGGCCTATATGCTGTACGACGCCGAATGTATTACGATCGTGACTTTGGCCGGTCGAAACGAGAAAGATCGCCGCGAAGAGCGTCGACTGCTCTGGCATATCCTCAAAGAGGCCGAGCCCTATTCGGTACGGGTCGAATGGTATGGTTCCGCCGAGGGCCACGATCTCGTAAATGCCCTGTACCCCGATGTTAAATTAATTCCCGAATTCTACCTGAATCGCCTACCTTGGCACCTCAATTGGTATCGACCCGAGGCATGAAAATAGTAGACTTAAGCGCGCAACCGACCATCGTTAACCAGTATATGGCTGAGATCCGCGACCAAGGGATTCAGCAAGACCGTATGCGATTCAGGCGAAACATTGAGCGCATTGGAATTCACTTGGCTTACGAACTCAGCAAAGACTGCAGCTATTCGAGTCAATCAGTTCAAACACCATTGGGAGTTTCCGAAGTGTCAGTACCCCGTGAGCAACCGGTGGTAGCCAGTATCTTAAGGGCCGGGGTGCCTCTTCATAGCGGAGTGCTCGAGGTCTTTGATAGAGCCGACAATGCCTACATAAGTGCCTACAGAGAGGTGCACGCAGACCACAGCTTTAAGGTTGTGGTGGAATACCTGGCTTGTCCGGACTTGACCGACCGCCATGTTATCCTTTGCGATCCTATGCTGGCGACCGGCCGTTCCATGGTTTTGGCTTATGAGGCTCTGCTAACAAAAGTTAAGCCCAAGCGGGTCGATTGCCTGTCCGTGATCGCGAGTCGAGAAGGGGTCGAATACGTTTCGCGCGAGATGAAGGGCTTGGGAACACTGTACGTTGCCGCGGTAGACGAGGAAATGAACGATAAAAAATACATCGTGCCCGGACTCGGTGATGCGGGTGACCTCGCCTTCGGACCAAAACTCTGACATGGCGTACAAGCACCTATTCTTTGACCTCGACCACACGCTGTGGGATTTCGAAAAGAATGCACAAGAAACCCTTACCGAACTGCTCGCTGAGCTTTCTGATCAAGGAATGCAGCGGATCTCGATAGAGGAGTTCTTTCCACGTTATCGCGTACACAACGACGAAATGTGGCGACACTACCGGATGGGTCAGATCGACAAGGCTACCTTACGTACCACGAGGTTTCAACGAGCATTGGAGGAATTCGGGATCGCGGACCGTGCCGTGGCAAAGTGGATGGAATTCGAATACCTCGACCGATCGCCCTACAAAAAACACCTCTTCCCTGAAGCCATTGAAACGCTCGAATACCTCCGTCAACGCTATGTGCTGCACATCATCACCAACGGGTTCGAGGAAGTTCAGCACATCAAGTTGCGCGAAAGCACACTGGGCGAGCACTTCGATGTGATCGTTACCTCCGAACAGGCAGGCGTGCGAAAGCCTCACGCGAACATCTTCCGCTACGCGTTGAGTCGCACGGGAGCAGAGAAGAGAGAAAGCTTAATGATCGGCGATAACCTGGAAGCTGATATCCTCGGTGCCCAACAGGCCGGATGGGATCAGGTTTACTTTAATCCGGAGAAGACCCTTCATTCGGAGAAACCCACGTACGAGATCACTCACCTGCGCGAATTACGCGAATTTCTTTAAAGTTTTTCCGGTCGCTGAGACCTGGCTTTTTGGGCGAATCGGTAGCGAAACCCGAAGTAGAAAGCAAAATTGCTTGTTTCAGAGCGAACCCAAATGTTGTCATCGTTGAGGAACTTTGATCGACCCAGTTGAACACCTGCAAAGACAAAACTTTTTTCGTTGAGTCGATATTCGGTAAGGGCGTGAAGATTCACTGCAAAGAATTCGGAAGAAACGGTTGCGACATAGGGTACTTTGACGTTTCCATGTGGATCTGTTCCGTCAGAGCCGATCCATTGGTAGCTGTATGTTCCCTTAAAACGCTCATAGTCAGCCAACACATAAACAAACCAGCAACTATCGGGCATTACGGCAATGGGAATTCCAAACTGCACATAGAATCCCGGAACTTCGGACCAATCCCGAGGCGATATAGCTCCGTTGAAGTTCGGTCCTGAAACGGTCGCGGTGCTCGGCAAGGCCAGTCTGAGTCCACTATTGACCACAAGGTCGCGCATCCGCAGATTTACACCGGTGCGAAAGGCATTCGACTGCTGTCCGAACGAAACTTGCGACTGAGCGCTCCATTCCATTTGGGCATGTGTGGTCCCTGCGGTAAATATCAGACTGAATATGAGAAGAGTACGTCGCATAAAAAAAGCCGCTACGTAAAGTAACGGCTTTTTGTTTGGATTTAGCGTGTGGCTTAATAGTAGCGCAAGCGACGCACACTGGCAATGTACTTGGCCAATCGCATCACCTGGCAGCTATATCCGAACTCGTTGTCGTACCATACGTACAAGTTCATGCTGTGTCCATCGTTTGAAACGATGGTTGCTGGGCTATCGAAAATCGAAGGGGCAGTGCGTCCCACGATGTCCGATGACACGAGCTCGTCGTCCATGCTGTATTCGATCTGCTCTACCAAGTCGCTGTATAAAGCGGCCTTGCGCATGGTCAAGTTTACATCGTCCTTGTCCGTCTTCTTGTCGACGGCCAAGCTCAAAATCGCCAAGGATCCATTTGGGGTCGGTACCCGGATCGCGTTTGAGGTCAACTTTCCATCGAGCTGTGGCAGAGCTTTCGATACCGCTTGTCCGGCGCCCGTCTCCGTGATCACCATGTTCATGGCCGCGGCACGTCCACGGCGGTACTTCTTGTGCATGTTGTCGACCAAGTTCTGGTCGTTCGTGTAGGCATGCACGGTTTCAATATGCCCTTTGGAGATGCCGTAATTGTCTTCGATCACCTTCAATACAGGAGTAATGGCATTCGTGGTACACGAAGCAGCTGACCAGATATCGGTAGTGGCCGGATCAAAATTGCGCTGATTCACTCCGTGAACGATATTCGGCACTCCTTTACCGGGAGCGGTCAAAAGTACTTTGTCGGCTCCTTTGGCCTTCAAGTGACGACTCAAGGCTGCTTCATCCCTGAAAGCACCCGTGTTATCGATCACCAAGGCGTTGTTGATGCCGTAAGCGGTGTAGTCGATATCCTCCGGATTGTTGGCGCTGATGATTTGGATCGGCCGACCATTTACGATCAAGCGGTAATTCTCCACATCTACTTCAACAGTGCCGGGGAAATGACCGTGAACCGAATCCTGACGCCACAGCGAGGCGCGCTTTTCGAGCTGCTCGGGAAAGCTGTCGCGGGTCACGATCGCACGCAAACGCAGTTGCTCTCCACGACCTTCCTTGCTGATGAGCAAACGACCCAACAAACGACCAATACGGCCAAAACCGTACAAGACCACATCTTTCGGAGTCAACTCATTCGACGCATCGATCAAGTGATCCAACTTGTCGTGAACGAACGAGTCGATCGACTCGAACTGATCTTTCTCCTTGATCCACTCAGCGGCTAAACGACCGACATCCAAACGCGCCGGTGCGGCATCCACCTTAGAGATGGTGCGCAATAGATCCAACGTGATCTCGATGGTAATGGGTTCGTCCTTGATCTGACGCGCATAGTGATGCGTGTTCAGGATCTCACTGATGCTCTGATCGAGCAAGGGCTTGCGGAAAAGAGTTACTTCAATGGATTTGTCGAGCCACAGATCGGTAACGATCTTAACGAATTCTGCTGCGGCCTTATCCTGCTGAACGCGAAGCGAAATATGCTCCTCATAAGACTGGGGCATGACTTTTCTTTTGTGTAGTTAGTGAAGTCTTAAACTGCTGCAAAAGTAGAACTTTAGCACCTATTGAGGCACCTTTTAAACCATGAAAAGTGCGCTAACTAATTTCTAAACCGCAACCTCACGCGCTTTCATTGACCCCCTACGCCGAGTAAGCGTTCCGGGATTCTTGTAATTCTTTGGGCCTACGGCCCGATGGGCAACGCCCACATCCAAAACAGCTCCGTGCCCGGCCATGGCACTAGCAACAAAAACGGCCCAGTAAAAACTGGGCCGCCATCGTTCTATTTAATTCGTTTACCTTACAGTCCAAAGGCGTAGTAGCGCACTTTTCCACCCGGATAAAACCCTTTAACGAATACGCCTACATCTTCGCGCCCCTTGAGCGCATCGCCCACGTCTTTCGGCCGTTTGATGTCGTAGGTTTGGTTGTCAACGGTGATCTCGGTTATGATGAACCCTTCGCGAATACCCTCACTGCGAAGCTTTCCGCTTTCAAGCGCTTTGATGCGCACCCCGTGATCGACGCCATAGGCGCTGAGTTCGCGCTGGCTGGGAAGTTCGAGCTCCGCACCCAGTATGCGACTCGCCATGAGTTCTTCGCGGTCGATGAGGCTGGTGCTCCCTTGCATGTTGCGCAGTACCAAGCTGAAATTGCGTTCCTGTCCTTCGCGGTTGACCAACACATTCACACGATCCCCGGGGCGATAACGGGCGATCTGCTCCTGTAGTTCAGTCACGCGCTGCACGGGTACGTCATTCACGGCCACGATGATGTCTCCGACCTTCATTCCGGCATCGGCCGCAGCTCCTTCTTCAGTTAGGCCGCCCACATACACTCCGTTATTCAGGTTGAGGTCGAACTCCTTGGCCAATTGAGCATTGACATCGCGAATATTGACTCCGATAAAGGCGCGCTGAACCGTACCGTATTCTTTGAGATCGCTCACTACCTTGCTCACCATATTGGCCGGAACGGCAAAGCTGTATCCTTCGAACGATCCCGTGCGGGTCGATATCGCCGTATTGATCCCGACTAACGCTCCGTCGGTATTTACCAACGCTCCGCCCGAGTTCCCCGGATTTACCGCAGCGTCGGTTTGTATGAACGATTCAATGGCAAAGCGTTCCGGTATAATATTGATGCTTCGGCCTTTCGCCGATACGATTCCGGCTGTCACCGTGCTCGTGAGGTTGAACGGATTACCAACGGCCAATACCCATTCGCCCACCCGGACTTCATCGCTGTTGGTGAACGGGATAAAGGGCAAATCGTTTTCGTCGACCTGCAACAAAGCGATATCGGTAGTAGGATCCGTGCCCACGAGCGAAGCGGTAAATACCCGGTTATCGTCCATGGTCACCCGGATCTTACTGGCGCCATAGATAACGTGGTTGTTGGTTACGATATAGCCATCCGAATCGATGATGACCCCGCTGCCAGAGCTCAAAGTCGGGGTAGAGCGTCGCGGGCTTTGACCGTAAAAATACTCATAGAACGGGTTGTTATAGGTCACTTCCTGAGAGCCGATCGCCTCTACGTGTACCACCGATGCTAAGGTTTTGTTGGCAGCATTGACGAAGTCCGGTGCACCCGCCACGGCCGATAAGCTGGCCGATCGCGACAAAGGTGTGCTTCCGCCCGCAGGGCGAAAACTCGTTGGATACGAAGCGGGTTCTACCATGCGTACCTCGTATGGATTTTGGGGAAAGAAATAAGTATATGCGCCTAAAGCTACCGCGCCGCCGAGTAGTGCGACCGCAAAGGTTCCGAGTAACTTCTTCATAGGGTTTATTATTATTATGTTTGGTGTCGATGAAACAGGGCAAATGCCATGCCACTGCAATTTTGACAGATAACGCCGGGCAGGAGTTCCAAGTTGCAAATTACGGCAGCTTTAACAAGACTTTAACGTGATCATACCCTTTGTTAAATACCAAGGTACGGGAAACGACTTTATTGTGATCGATGACCGTAAACGCTTTTTTAAGGCCGGGGAAGCCGGGCAAATCGCCTATTTGTGCGATCGACGGTTCGGAATTGGGGCGGACGGACTCATTCTGATTCGCGATGACGTGCGGTACGATTTCCAAATGGTATACTTTAATGCCGATGGACACGAGGCATCCATGTGCGGAAACGGCGGCCGCTGTGCCGTTAAATTCGCCGCGCAATTGGGCATGATCTCGGGCCGCACTGAATTCCGCGCCGTAGACGGTGTGCATAGAGCCGAACTAGTGCCCGAAGGGGTGGCGCTCGGTATGAGTGATGTTGTAGGAATAGAAAGCCTCGGCGACGATTACTTTATCGATACCGGCTCGCCTCATTTCGTGCGCTTCGTGAAGTCGCTGAACGATTTCGATGTGGTGGGCGAAGGCAGGGCCGTGCGCTACGCTCCGAAATACCGCGAAGAAGGAACCAACGTCAATTTCGTTGTCGAAACCGATTCGTTCCTTGAGATCCGCACCTACGAACGCGGGGTCGAGGACGAAACCCTGAGTTGTGGCACCGGAGCTACGGCTGCCGCCTTGGTCTGGGCATCGAAAAAAGGCATCGAAAAAGGAAGTGTTTCACTCCTGTTTCCGGGCGGAGAAGTGAAGGTGCATTGGCGGAGCGATGGCGATCGATACACAGACATCGAACTTGCGGGTCCGGCCGAAGAGAACTTCAAAGGCGAAGTTCAATGGTAAAGCTCAGCAGTGAACATATAAAGTTACGTGCGCCCGAATCGACCGATCTCGAGGTCTTTTTCGCTTGGGAGAACGACCCCGACGTATGGCTCATTACCCAAACGCAATCGCCGTTTTCGCGCGATACGTTGCGATCGTACCTCGAAAATGCGCATAAGGATCTTTACGAGTACCGCCAATTGCGCCTGGTCATTGAAGACGTGAATGCCGATCGACCACTTGGGACCGTGGATTTCTTCGATTTCGATCCGGCTAACAAAAGAGTAGGCGTAGGCGTTTTCATAGCCCTGCCGGCCGATCGCCGTCACGGGTACGCGCGCGAAGCACTGGCCGTAGCACTCGATTTCGCTTTTGAGCAGTACGATCTCGAACAGGTCTACTGCAACATACTCTCCAGTAATGAGGCGAGTCTAAACCTGTTTGGTAGGTTGGGTTTTGAGACGGTCGGACTCAAAAAACGGTGGGTGCGTGAAGGCAGCCGGTGGCACGATGAATACCTGCTGCAGAAACTGAAAGAATCGAAATGAAGAAATGGTTGGTGCTTGCGTCGATGACCACCGCGGTCGTGATCTTGGCCGCCCGTTGTTCGGGCGGTGGCAGTGCCGATGAAAAGGAGAATTTGGGCCTGCGGCCCGATGAACAACACCCGACCTACAAGAACCTCGCGGATACCGTCGCCTATGTCGGCAAGCAGGTCTGCAAGGCCTGCCATGGCGATATCTACGACACCTATGTACACACCGGAATGGGACTCAGCTTTGATAAGGCCTCGCGGGTCAAGAGTTCGAGCAAACTTGGCCCCGACTCCAAGATTTACGATGAGTATCGCGATTTCTGGTACCACCCGTTCTGGAAAGGGGAAGAGTTGAAGGTGCTCGAATACCGGCTCCATGGGCTCGACACCACATACAAGCGGATCGAATCGGTCGACTACATCATCGGCTCGGGTCAGCATACGAACTCGCATATCTACAATGTCAACGGCTACTTACATCAAGTGCCATTTACGTACTACACCCAAAGCGGTAAGCTCGATTTTCCGCCCGGATTCGAGAACGGGAACAACACGCGATTTAGTCGAACCATTGGGCTCGAATGCATGAGTTGCCACAACTCCCTGCCAGAGTTCGTACTGGGTTCAGAGAACAAGTTCAACGGCGTTCCGGACGGCATTAGCTGTGAGCGCTGTCACGGGCCCGGTCAGATCCACGTGATCGAGAAAGGGCAGGGCATAGTGGTCGACACGAGTAAATTCATCGATTACAGCATCGTGAATCCGGCCAAGTTGGAAGGCGACCTGCAGTTCGAGGTATGTCAGCGATGTCATTTACAGGGGAATGCGGTACTGAAGCCCGGAAAGGACTGGTACGACTTTAAACCGGGCATGCGCTTGTCTGAGGTCATGAGCGTGTTTTTGCCCCGTTATGAGGGCGGCGAAGATGAATTCATCATGGCCTCGCACGTCGATCGGTTCAAGCAGAGTAAATGCTACTTGGGGGCCGAGGAGACCTTCAACTGCATCAGCTGTCACAATCCGCATAAAAGTGTGCGCGAGACCAATATTCAGCAGTTCAACGCCACCTGTGGTGATTGCCACGGTGAAACGCCGATGTTCGGATGTAGGGCTCCTCAGGAGGATGTGGCGGCCGATGACTTCAACTGTGTGGCGTGCCATATGCCGAGTAGCACGAGCATCGATATACCCCACGTAACGGTGCACGATCACAAGATCCGGGTTCCGGAGTTGGACATGGCCGGGGAGGAGAACATCGCGCCGCAGGCGCAAAAGATTCGAAAATTCATGGGACTTGTAAGTGTGAACGAAGGTTCGCCCAACGATCGCACGAAGGCGAGGTCCTACCTGCAGCAGTATGAGAAATTTACCGCGTATCCGCAGTTTTTGGATTCGGCCAAGGTGTTCATCGATCGAGCGGGGGAGCCGTTGTATGAGGTGGTGAATTGGCACTTCCTGAGTGAGGACTTCGATGGGCTTTGCGACTACATCGATCAGCGGGGAAGGGCGAATGCCTTGGATGCGCTGAGGTCGACGGATTTTACGAACAACGATGCGTGGACCGCCTACCGTATTGGCCAGAGTTATAGGAATATCGGCCGAAACGAAGAGGCCTTTGACTTTTTATCCCGGGCGATCTCCCTGGCTCCCTACCAACTCGAGTTTCGTAACAAGATAGCCACCTTGATGATGGATATGGGGCTTCGCGAGAAGGCACTTTCGCAGCTCGAGTTCGTTTATAAGGAGTATCCGTACTACCCGGAGAATTTGAATAATTTGGGTTTTTATTGGCTTAGGGAAGGCGACCTCGAAAGGGCTGCCAAGCTGTACGATGAGGCGATCGCCTTGGATCCGGATTACGTCCCCGGGTTGCTGAATAGGGCGGGACTTGCGTTGTACCAAGAACGATGGGCCGATGCCGAGCGCGATTTGGTGCATATATTGCGGATCGAGCCGAATCACCCGCGGGCCAATCAAGTATATGAACAACTCAAACAGGTTTATCCATGATGCGGCGTAAGTGGTTTAGGATCGCGTTGGTAGCCGTCGTGGCCATCGTGGCGCTGATCGCTTCGCGAACCTATTCGGCGATCTGGTCGTCGAACGTGACCGAGCGATTCGAAAAGTACGATCTGTATATCGAATCCGATAGTCGCTTCGACTCTGTGGTGGAGCAATTGCGCACCGACTCTGTTCTTGTTTCGGTCAAGAGCTTCAAATGGGTCGCTAAGTTGAAGAAATACGATCGAAAGGTCAAAAGTGGGAAATACCTATTGAAGAGTGGCATGTCGAACAATGACATCGTGAACTTGCTGCGATCGGGCGGACAAACACCCGTAGATGTCACCTTCAACAACATCGATAACGTATACGAACTGGCTGGAGTGGTCAGCAGCGAACTCGAAGCCGACTCTACAGAACTTGTAACCTTGTTGACCGATCCCGACTATCTCAGAGCTAAAGGGTACACCCGCGAGACCATTCTGGGGGTTTTCTTACCCAATACCTATGTGATGTATTGGAATACGGGTGCCGAGGCCTTCATAGAGCGAATGCTTAGAGAGCACGATCAATATTGGCACGAAGGGCGAACCAGTGCCGCCAAGTCGATCGGCATGAACCCGAATCAAGTCAGTACTTTGGCTTCCATCGTGGAACGCGAGACGGTTCAGCTTCGCGAAATGAAGACCGTTGCCGGATTGTATATCAATCGCCTTCGAAGAGGTTGGAGGTTACAATCGGACCCCACGGTCGTGTTTGCATTAAAACAAGACCATACGGATACGGTCATTCGCAGAGTGCTCACCACGGATTTGCAGATCGATTCGCCCTACAATACATATTTGTACGACGGATTACCTCCTGGTCCAATAGGGGTTCCGAGCTTACGGGCCATAGAGGCGGTACTCAATTACGAAGAACACAGCTACATGTTTATGTGCGCTAGTGTTGAAAGGCCGGGTTATCACGAGTTCGCAACGAACCTCACCGCCCACAATCACAACGCTGCGCGATACCGCAATTGGCTCGATCAGCAGCGTCTGTATCGTTGATCGTTCCTGCTTACCTTACAAGGAGCTTCTGCACCCGATCGGCCCACTGTAAGTAGTAAACACCAGCTGGGATATCGGCCAAATCAAAGATCCATAGGTATTCTTGTGAGCCATTGTGAAGCGGCACTTTGATCTCCTGACCCAACTCGTTGTACCACCGAATTGGACCATCCACTGAACCTTCAATGGTAATGTGGTCGCGTGCCGGGTTTGGATAAATACGTAATTCGTGTTTCCCATCTGGTAATCCGACCGTCGAGTAAGTTACACTCTGGCAAGAGTCGCCTGAGCATCCTTGCGCACCCGTGGTTGTTAAACAAACGTTGTAGTTTCCGTCTTGTGAGTAGGTGTGCGACACAAGCGCTCCCACTTCCGTGCTTCCATCTCCGAAATCCCACTCGTACGTAAAGGCACTCGACCCACCAGCTGTAAACGTGAATTGATGTCCCACCTGAACCGAGCTGAAGCCCATGGCTTGCAACGGATTCACATAAATGGATTGCGTTACGGTGTCGGTACAGGCCGAGTCGATGGCAACCTGCACGATCTCAATGACTCCAGATAAGCCCGTCAAACTGAAGTCGCCCGGACCTGTATGATCCAGGACTCCGTTTACCCACCATTCAACATTCTGTGTTCCGGCACTTTGATCAGTGACATACACGGTATCAACAGAGCAAAACGAGCTATCCGATACGGTAAAATTCGCCGCCGCCGGACAACAAGACCCCACGGTTACGGAACCATTGTAGTTCCCTGCGGACTGATTCGCAGGAATATTAAAAGTCGTTACGTTCAATGAGTACGCTCCCGGTGGCACGCCATTCGCAGGAATCGTAATCACGTGTGTATATGGCGCAAACATCGGGTTTCCGATCGGCGGAGCATTGAAGTCAATATTCACCGTCAATGTCGACCCCGATACACTGTAGCTATCGCCTTGCACGTAAAACTGCGGCATGGGTTTCATACCGTCAACCGTAATGGTCCAGCTTTGGCAGTCGACCGGATTGGCCGAAACGACCACGGATGTAATGGATTGCGCACTGGCAGTAAATAAACCGAACGCAGCGATTAGGAGAAAGATTCTCTTCATAGGTGTTCTGTAGTAAAAAAGGGCTGGTTGATCCCTAAGCTCAGTTAATGGAAGTGCCAAATATACACAATTTCCCTAAAACCAATGAGTTGGCCCTACGGGCCGATGCACAACTCCCGCACCCGCTTAAAATCCGAGGTCGGCGATGATGGCATCGATGCGCGATTCAAGCGCGGCTTCAACGGCCCCAAAGTTCTTTTTGTCCGATAAACTTCCCTTTACCGAAAAATAGAACTTGATCTTCGGTTCGGTGCCCGAAGGTCGAGCTGAGATCTTGGATCCATCTTCCGTGTAAAATTGCAGCACATTGGACGACGGCAGGTCAATGGCGCTAGTTGTTCCGTTCATTAAACCCTTTTCTTCCAAGCTCGCGTAGTCAAGCATGCGTACAACCTTGGAGCCGTTGATCGTCGCGGGCGGATTCGTGCGGTATTCGTCCATCATGGCTTTGATCTCCGCAGCTCCGTCGCGACCTTTCTTGACGATGCTGATCAGACGCTCTTTGTAGAAGCCGTACTTCATGTATACGTCGAGCAGTCGATCGAAGAACGACGATCCACGCGATTGTGCTTCCGCGCCGATCTCACAGGCTATGAGCGCGCTTGTTACCGCATCTTTGTCTCGAACGAAATCTCCGACCATATAGCCAAAGCTCTCTTCGCCACCGCCGATAAAGGTCTTCTTGCCTTCTCTTTCGCGAATGAGTTCGGCGATCCACTTGAAGCCCGTTAAACACACCGGACACTCGAGCCCGTTGGCCGCCGCGATATCGATGAAGAGCTCGCTGGTCACGATCGTTGAGGCTACGAATTCATTACCCTCGAGCTTACCGGTCTTTTTCCACTGATCTATGAGGTAGTCCGTCATCACGGCTCCGGTTTGATTTCCGTTCAACAATCGCAGCTTCCCTTGATCATCCCGAACGGCGATTCCGATACGGTCTGAATCGGGATCCGTACCGATCACCATGTCGGCCCCTTTTTCATCGGCCAAATCCAATGCCATACTCAGAGCTTCGGGCTCTTCCGGGTTAGGTGAATCGACCGTAGGGAAGTTTCCATTAGGAACAGCCTGCTCCTCAACGATGTATACGTTCCTGAAACCTGCCATTCCCAATACTTGAGGAACTCCCTTGATGCTTGTGCCGTGAATGGAGGTAAAGACGACTTTAAATTCGTCCTTTCCCCGTACGTCGAATCCTTGGGCTACGGAGGCTTCATGGAACACGCGATCTACCTCTGCGCCGATGATCTCAATAAGCCCTTCGTTTCCTTCGAATTTTACTTGATCCGGATTCGTGATCTTTTGTACTTCTTCAATGATCTTTTTGTCGTGAGGTCGAACGATCTGTGCTCCGTCGTTCCAGTAAACCTTATACCCGTTGTACTCTTTAGGATTGTGCGAAGCGGTCAGCACGATACCGCTGTGACACCCGAGATGGCGAATGGTGAACGACAACTCAGGTGTTGGGCGGAGGCTCTCGAATAAGTACACCTTTATTCCATTGGCGCTGAATACTTCAGCTACCTGTCGGGCGAAAGTGCCCGAGTTATTCCGGCAATCGTACGCGATCGCCACCTTTAATTCTTCATTCGGAAAACACTGGATCAAATAATTCGAAAGGCCTTGAGTGGCCATTCCCAATGTGTATTTATTGATTCGATTGGTACCCGGTCCCATGATACCGCGCATTCCGCCCGTACCAAAGCTCAGACTTTGGTAAAATGAATCGGTAAGCTCCTTAGGGTCACTGTCCATCATGGAGCGGATGGCCGCCTTGGTTTCTTCGTCGTAGTTGCCGTTGAGCCATTCGTTGGCTTTGTCTAAGATGGCTTGTTCGATCATGGTGTAGATCAAGTTATAGGTTTATCGATCGATTTGATTTACGGAACTCGCTCCGTAGGTGTCTTTGCTGATTTGCGGGTTTCCGCGGTATTAACTTCCGAGGCGCCACTGGCGTTGACTTGCAGTTTGTCTACAGCCCACAGCTTAACGTCGGCCGCACCGGATACATCCACATCGGCCCGCAGGGCCCGCATTTCAAGCGATTCGATCTCGGATGCGCCGTTAACCTCGATCTCCAGGTCGTCCACTTCGCCTTTGAATCGGAGCTCACTACCTCCATTGGCATGCACGCGAAGGTGTTCGCCGTAGAATTCGAGCCGCATTTCTGACGCTCCGTTGGCTTCGACCTTCAGCGATTTCCCCCGAATTCCGCCGCGCGTTTCGAGTTCATTGGCGCCGTTGATGTTGATCTTCTGCAGGTCGCGGACGGTAATATAGATGTTGCGCGCCTCGGCCTTGCGAATCGTGCGTTCGCCCGAGATCTCTAATTCTCTGCCGTTCTCGTCGATATCGAGATACTGGAACAGGTTTTCGTCGAGTTCAATCTCCAGACCGCATTCACTGCCTTGGCGAACCTAGATCTCAAATGCGCCACTGACTTCGATCTCGTCGAATTCGCCTACGGGAATCGTACGCGAGGTAACGTTTCCGTTATCAACTACGCCCGGGTTGCACGAATAGGCCACAAAGGCGATCAAAAGGATGGATAAATACCTCATAAGCTCGAATTTATCCAATAAAGATAGGAACTTCCACACATCCGACCGCATCAAAACTGCGTTTCAAAGTAGCGAATATCGGCACTTTTTTGTTGGCGTAAAAAGCCCAGGATCAGACTTTGCGTATGGCGATTGTCCTCGTAGGGGGTAACGAACAACCGCAGCTGGTCTATTAGTTCAATTGGCTGATTCACAGGAACATATCCAAATCCTCGATAGCGACCTTCCTCGATCAATACCACGCTTTGTTCCTTTTCGTCGCGCCCTTCGCCCAGAATGAAAAAATTGGGCTTCGGATAAGCGAAGTGCTCGAGGACCTTATCTACCCGCGAGTTGTATTCTTCCGGAGACTCCTTTCCCAGGTTCGCTCCCTCACATTGACCCACACTAACGTGAAAGCAGCCCTTGTCGCTTTTATATAGGCCACACAAACACGGGCACAGATCGAACTCCTCATTCAAATACTCGAGGTGCCGTCTTCCTTCCGTCGCGGTGGAGTAGGTGCATAGCGGTATGTCTTCCCCTTTTTGCAACTTCACCCTTAACTCGCGGTAACCGCTGTCATTCATGGATTCATATAGGCCGTAGGTATAGCTGTTTCGGCGCGATGCCCGATTGAACTTGGGGCGATTCTTCTTGATCTCGTGGCTCTCGAGCAATAGCGAAATCAATTCGCTTCCTGTCAACACGTAATCCACCCAGGCGATCTCCTCCATCATGTGCACGCCCTTTTCGGTGTCGTAGTTGTTGAGGTGCTGCATGATCCGCGACTTGATGTTCGTGCTCTTGCCCACATAGATTAGCATGCCCTCCGCATCGTACAAGTAGTATACCCCCGTCTTGGCAGGGAGTTTTCGGATCACTTTTGGTGACAAACCGGAGACGTAATCGCCCTTTCGGGCAGATGCGGAACCGTCGGCGATAAGCCCGTCATTATCCGCGGCCAATAGTATCTCGAACAAGGTCACCGTAGCCCGTGCATCGCCCGCCGCTCGGTGACGGGCCGATATTTCGATGCCCAACTCAGCAGAGAGTTTGCCCAGGCTGTACGACCTTTTACCCGGTAGCAGCTTTCGACTCAGCTTTACCGTGCACAAAGTTTCGCGCTCATACTCGTAACCCAACGATCGGAACTCGGCCTTGAAAAACCAGTAATCGAATTTGGAGTTGTGAGCCACGAAGACGCAATCCTCGGTAAACTCCACGATCTCTTTTGCAACTTCGTAGAACTTGGGTGCATTCTCGACCATCTCGTTCGTGATCCCCGTTAATCCGGCGATGTGTTTGGGGATGCGCTTTTCGGGATTGATGAGACTTTGCCACTCCGCAACGATCTTGTAGCCGTCGTGTCTGTACATAGCGATCTCAGTAATACGCTCATTCCGCGCACTTCCGCCCGTGGTCTCTATGTCAATGATGCAGTACAATTACTTGATGTCGCGCTTATCTGTTGAAAGGTAGCACACTTCCTTTACATTTCCTTTTTTACTCACCTTCACTCCGCATAATCCTATACCCAAATACGCCCCGGTATCAACGGTCCAGCAGTTCCCCCGTTTATCGTACTTGGGTTTGCCGCTTTTTTGTGGGGTATGGCCGATCACTTGAGTTTTGCCGATGTTCAAAATGGGCCTTCGGTTGTTGAGTACGCTGAGGCGATTATCTTCCTCAAAGGGGTTAGAGGTGGTGATTGACCAACCGGCGTGACTCACAAAGGTCGACTGATTTTCCCACGACAGGGGGAGTTTGCGAATCCACTCCACAAAAGGAGCGTATTCCTCGGGGTTTTCGTACAACTGCTTCAGGAGTTTTGAACCACCGCCACGCAGCCATTTAAGTCGAGGACTTCCCTTTAAATACTGAAGAAGATCCCACTCGTGATTGCCTTTCATGAACGCGGTCCGACCCGGATACCTATCTTCGAGCTCTTTGCAAAAGGCAATGGTTTCAATACAATAGTTACCGCGATTGATGAGGTCTCCAACCTGAACTAAGATCTCCTTTTCGGGGTTCCAATGCTTCGCCACCAAGGCCTCAAATGTGTTGAGGCACCCGTGTACGTCACCGACCACAAAAAGCTTGGATCTTTCCACAAGCGAAAGGTAATAAGTCGGTCCACTTTCAACAAAATATCAGCGTTATTTAAAGCTTATTGAACCACGAGTTTTTTGATGGCAAAGGACCCATCCTTAAACTCGATGCGCAATAAATAATGTCCGGGGGCAAATCCTCTTAGTTCCAAGGTGGTTCTACCATCATGAACATCTACCTGATTAACCGTTATCCCACGCGAATCTACCACTGATACACGGGTAGGCACCTCTGTGGTAAATGCCAGGTTGACATTGTCCCTTGCGGGATTCGGGAAAAGCTTGAAGTCGGCTGAAAATGGTTCATCATCAACACCAACCGATTGAGGGTTTTCGAACTGCACGATGAAAGACTCCATGGAGACATGTTCGAATAAGCTTCCTTCTCCGTAAACAAGTTGAGGGATCGTTAGCCCAAAGGCGGTGAATTCATTCCAGTGATTCTCACAGCCCAGGACATAGATTCGGTTATCTTTTTCCCGAATTTCCCAGATCATAGTGGCGGTTGCCGGCAGACTATTGATCGGCTCAAACGATGCGAAATCGAGGGTGTTTGTTAATGATAGCATCCCAAAATGTCGGTGGTCTTCCGGTGATAATTGGAAAGGGTGATCACCGACCAAGCGAAATACCGGGGTAAGACTGGATAAAAAGACCCCAACTCCGGCGGAGTGATCGGTCAACCCGGCCAGGCGACTTCCTTGACTAAGGACTAACGGAGTGCAGCCAACCGGTTCTCCAAGGGAGTTTAAGCTCAACAACCAGTTTGAAGCGGTGGTGTAATTAGGTTGGTGATAACGAACATCCCCGCCGTATTTCACGCGTTCCGCGTGTGTTGAGAACCCCAGAAAAAGGTGTCCGTCCGTAGAGTAATGTAAGTGATTTAAATATGGTCGCTCATCCATACTCGCAGCGTGAAGGGAGAAGCTGGACTTCGAGGCGAGATGATAACGAATAACGACGATATTGTTTTTCATGTCCCCCTGGAGTACAGCGCCGTTCAAAGCAACTGCATTTTCCTTCGTTACCAAGGCAAATGAATAGTAGCCATCGTCTTGAGAGATTCCCATGAATTCCTCAATTCTGCCTTCAATTGGGATGGCGGCCTGATCGATCAATGCTCCGGTTTGATCGATCTCTAAGACAGCCAAGTGAGGTCTGCTTTTATGAACCGCATTTGTTCCCCAATACGAGAACTTCCGAAAGTAGCCCGCATACAGTATGTTTCCGTTGGGCAATTGGTCAAGGAATTGACGTTCTAAAGTGTTGTAGGGTACTTCACCATAAAATGGAAATTTCCAGTCTATGGTCGAATCGTTCGACATTTGAACCAGCGAGCGATTGTAGTAATGTGGGCCCGGCAAATCACCCAATCCGACCGATTTGTTCTCGTACTCAAAGATCAGTTTATGATTATTTAGTGAACTGAAAGTGTGTATGCTCCCTTGAGGTAAACGCAGCCTCCAGTTGGTACCATCGTCATTGAGTTCACCGATGAAGTCGTAGTTGTGATGCGTATAGACCATATCGGAATGGCCGGACACCCCAATCTGCTTTCCTGTCCCGATAAAGATCTTAGTTCCGTCTTCGGCTATAGAGAGCTCTTTGACCTCATCGTCTCCCGGACCAAAAATTTCATTGAACTGAATGAACGGGTATCCCTGCCCCAAGACTATGAGGCCCAAAAAAAGGATGGGAATAGTGAATAACGTCTTCATAACTTGAATTTTCACTCAAGTTAGGCGAAGTCGAGAGCGAATAAAAAGAATCTTTCGCCCTTAAATCACAATTCCGAAAGGAATTACTAAACCGATCAGTTGTTCAACATCACCGGCATCACCAGCATCAGCACGTCTTCGCCGTCTTCGCTACCGTCGAGCGGGAGCAGAATACCGGCGCGGTTAGGAGCGGACATTTCGAGGTTAACGTTCTCGCTCTCGAGATTGCTCAGCATTTCAACGAGGAAACGACTGTTGAAACCAATTTCAATGTCCTCACCTTCGTATTGGCACGTCAAACGCTCATCGGCCTTGTTCGCGAAATCGAGATCTTCAGCGCTGATCTGCAGCTCATTTCCGGCGATCTTGAGGCGGATCTGATGGGTGGTCTTATTCGAGAAGATACTGACACGGCGAACAGAGCTCAAGAAAGCGACTCGGTTCACGGTGAGCTTGTTCGGGTTTGTCTGTGGAATCACCGCTTCGTAATTCGGATATTTACCGTCGATGAGGCGGCAGCTCATATCGATGCCGTCGAATACAAAGCACGCATTGCTGTCGTTGTATTCAATAGAAACTTCGCTGTCGGCTCCGGCCAAGATACTCTTTAACAGGTTCAATGGCTTTTTGGGCATAATGAACTCGGCTGATGAATCGGTGGTCGCATCGGTACGCGTATAGCGCACGAGCTTGTGGGCATCAGTAGCTACAAAGCGAACGTACTCCGAACTGAACTGGAAAAACACACCCGACATCACCGGACGCAGATCGTCGTTTCCGCTGGCGAAGATGGTCTTGTTGATGGCGTTAGCGAGGATCTCGGGCTGAATCGTAGCCTTGCTTGGATCTTCGAGTTCCTGTGCTTTAGGGAATTCATCACCGTCGAGGTAGCTCAACGAATACTTACCGTAGTCCGAGCTCAGTTCAACTTTTTTGAACTCCGAATCAAGCAAGAAGGTCAGTGGTTGCTCGGGAAAGGTCTTGAGCGTATCGAGCAACAGGCGAGACGGAATGGCGGCACTGCCTTCTTCGTCGCTCTGCACTTCTAATCGGGTTGAGATCGTGGTTTCCAAATCGGAAGCCGTGATCTTAAGTTCGTTCTCCTTGATCTCGAAGAGGAAATTGTCGAGGATCGGCAGTGTGTTGCTGCTGTTAATGACCCCGCCAATCGTTTGAAGCTCCTTCAAGAGCTGCGTGCTCGAAACAATGAATTTCATCTGATGAATATGTTGATTGAGGGCCTTTTGACCCAGTTTTCGCCTAAGGGCAAATATATATTTTTAAGGGCCTACGGCCCGAAAAGAAATCAACTACTTTTTAACAACAGCGCTCCCTTCGAAGTAGGACCGATCGCGCAGGATCTTGCGCAGAGCGTAGTTTTGGATGAGGATGAAATCCTTACCGTTCAACAGCGCATAAAAGCGATCCAGATCGTACGCGCGTGGGTTACCGTCTGAATTCGTGGTTCCCGGAGGGGCGCTCTTGTAGTAGGCGACGAGTTCGGTATCGCGACCACCTTCACCATCCACCCGCAGGGTGAAAACCGGCTCACTATTGAGAATGCTGTCCTTCTTTTCCCAGATGCGATCGTCCTCCGTGATCAAGCCCTCGAAGTAAATGCGGCGGAACTCCTGCAAATAACCCAGTGCCGCTGTAGAATCGAAGCTCATAGCTTGCTCTCCGGGCATGGTGACCACTTTCACGACCCCCACTTCGGGTTGCTCCACGCGGAATCCCATTTCTGGTTCGCGGTGATACTGAATACTTACTGACTCTATGCGTTCCGGGCTTACGCCCACTATGGAGCGATCGCGCCACAAGGCCGGGTCGGCGAAATAGCGGGTGTTCAAGAATCCATTGAACCCTGGAATATGCACCAGGTAAGGGCCATCGGACCCGTCGATCATCATATAAGTTCCGAGCAGGTCGGGTGCGTTTCCGCCCACGTAAAAATGTTTTACGGATTCACCATTGGATTCGACGATCACCTCCACGCCTCGGGAGCTCATTTGATTCATTACGCGCTCTTTGGCCATTTCAGGGGCAAAGCTGCGCATCTCTTGGCGCTTCAGCGTTTCGAGCAGCACCTCCATGGCGTCGGGGCGCACATGGTGTTCACCGTTGACCATCCAACCGTCGGCCGTTCGAGTAAGCACGGTTTCCATTGGGCGCTTATCCTTAATGACGATACGATATACCGCTGAGGTGTCTTCCACGGTGAAATTGTACAGTTGAGGTCGCGTGGTGTTTTCGTTTTGGAAGTAAGCCATCCAAAGGACCAGTCCGCCCAATAGGGCGATCAATACTACGTAGAGCCAAATTCTGTTTTTCATGTTACTTCGCGTATTTTCTTCGTCTCCAGTAGTTCAACAATATTCCGATCAGTACTACTAGTACTAACGGAAGGGCGGTATTCAAGGTTTTCCAGTAGGTTCTATTTCCCTGCAGTTTCGCAGCGTCGAGTAATCGCAGCTTGAGCTCGCGCGAGCGCACGGCGGTTAGACCCGAATCGTCCAGCAGGTAATCCACGGCGTTCAAAATGAAGTCCTCATTGCCGTATTGATTGCCCGTGAACTTATCGTACCCCAAACGAAGGGCCTCGCCGCGTTGGAACTGGTTGCGTACAACGTCTCCATCGGCAATGACGATCTGAGCGGTTGGCTCACTTTCTTCGATGAGCGATAATTGCTCGCCATTTCCATCGCGGGGTTGTAATCGGTTCTTGAAATTCGAGGTAAAGGTTCCTGCGAGCAGCACGGCCATGGGTAGGAACTGCTGAGTGAATTCCTCCGGTTGCGGTTGCTCGTTCAACGTGCTCAGACTGATATTGGTCGGCACTTGCGACACTTTGGTGTATGGGGAGCTGGTAAGCAAGACGGTCTTCTTTACCCCAGGCGTTACGATGGTGTCGATGCTCGAGGGGAATTCGAATTTGACCGGATTGATGTTCGATACGATCGGGTGATCCTGATACGGCATGGCCAACGGGAAATACAGCCACGGGAAGAACTCGTACTGTGGAACGCCATTCACCAGATTCACCACCACGGGGATTTCGGCACACAAGGCATCTTGCACCAGCTGGTCGTTCAGTCGAACGCCATATCGGAACAGTATATCGTCGAGGTTTAGATCGAGCGGGTAGGAGAGTGCCTGGCTTTTGGTGGCCAGAGAATCCATATCGGCGAATACTCGGTCGATAAGCCAAATAACCTTACCCCCTTGCATGATGTATTGATCGATGAGGTACTTGTCGAGATCGGCGTACTTCTCACGTGGCTTGGCGATTACGAGCAGATCGAACCGATTGAGCTGTTCTTGCTTTTCGGCGATGCTGATTTGTCCGGTTACGCTATCGACGACAAAGGCGCGCAAATCGAGGCGAGCCATGTCGTAGGCTTCTTTGAGGACGCGGGCGATTCCCTCCGTCTGAACATCGCTGAGCTCACCGTGCCCTTCGACGAAGCCAATGCCTTTGCGGTCATTGATCTGAAGTTTCCGCAAAGCATTGGCGAGCTCGAACTCAAGTGCCTGTACCGAAGTGTTGAGTTGCGCCTCAGGACTCGCCCCGGCCTGACTCTTCAGCAAGGTAAATACGCCTTCACGACCCATGTAGTATACTACTCCGCCCGGAAAAATGATCTGTGAGCTGCGTTGATCGCCCTCCTTCATTTGCAGCTGTGTGCCTTCAATGCCCTTGTCGCTGAGTTGGCGGTAGAGCTGTTGGCGCTCTTCTTCACTTTCGCCCGCGCCGGGGTCTACGAACTCGAATTCGATGTAATCGGAATACGCGTGGAACTCGCGCAGCATGCGCTTGGTTTCGTTACTCAATCGGCGGAATCCGGCCGGGAATTCCCCTTCCAGGTAAACCCGGAAAAGGACCTTGTCATCGAGCTGATCGAGGACCTCTTTGGTTGGGTCGCTAAGTGTGTAACGCCCTTCAGCGGTCAGATCGAGCCGAAAATACCGGAACGAGCCCAACACGTTGAGCAGCACCAAAATGACGAGGAGCAGGACGAGCCGAAGTATGTGGTTCCGCTTTTTCACCATTTTCTGCTTTGGAGTACAGTTACACATCCGGCCGCGAAGGCCGCCATTATAGAAAAGAAATAAAGGACGTCGCGCGAATCAATTACCCCGCGGCTCATGCTGACGTAGTGGTTGCTCATGCCGAGCTGCTGAATGAGGTAGTCGAACGACCCGAACAGTGACCACGAAGCCAGGTTATCGAGGCCCAAGTACAGCAGAAAGCTTAGGAACAGGGCAATGATGAACGACACGATCTGGTTGCTGGTGAGGCTCGACGCAAAGAGGCCAATGCTCACGTAGGCGCCGGCCAATAGCAATAGGCCGATGTACGAACCGATGGTGCCGCCGCTGTCGATGTTTCCGACCGGGGCGCCGAGGGAGTGCACGGTGTAGTAATACAATAGGGTAGGGAGCAGGGCCAGGGCTACGAGGGTCCAGCCGGCGAGGAATTTTGCCAGTACGATGCCCACATCGCTGATGGGGCGCGTGGCCAGGAGCTCCATGGTTCCGGCCTTGTGCTCGTCGGCGAACATGCGCATGGTGATGGCCGGGATCAGGAACAGAAATACAAAGGGGGCAATGATGAACAGCGGGTCCAGTAAGGCGTACCCGGCGTTGAGGATATTGAATTCGCCGTCGAACACCCACAGAAATAGCGAGGTGATCAATAAGAACACCAGGATCACCAGGTATCCGATGATCGAACTCAAAAAACTGCTGATCTCCTTGCGGAAGAGTCTCCACATTACAACTCTACTTTTTTCGTCAAACTCCACGCCTCCGGCTTATCGCCGAACAATGCCTTCGTGTTTCCCCAAACTTCTTTAAAGAGCTCCGAATGTCGGTAGGCTTCGAGGTGATCGGGGTGCTGCCACCAAGAGTAAGTGAAAAAAACGTGCTCTTGTTCAGCGTGCTGCAGAAGCTCGAGTCGTTCGCACCCTTCGAAGCCGCGAATGTGCTCTTTACTTTGCTCAAAGATGTGTAAAAATTCGGTAACGGCCTGCGGCCGGAAGGTCATCTTGACGATACGGATGATCATTCGAAGGTGATTTTGATGGTTTCTCCATAGCCGATGCCCAGCAAACTACTAGCGCCACCAACGGTTTGAAGGTCGCTTTTGGCGATCGCGATCTCCAAGTGTCCGGCCGAGTTGAACAATGCCAGGGCCTGACCTTCGCCCATTTCGCTGTAGCACTTTCGGAGCACTTTGATGGTCTCTTTGCTGTGGCGCATGCGCGGCAAGTGGATCTTGAAATCGCGCCCTTTACCCACGTCCTTAAAGAACTGTCGGGTTACGTTGGTGACCACATTCCCGAAATGGTCGATGTACACCACCGCCGCGGTGATCTCTTTTCCGTTGCTCGAGGCGCTGGGCTGAATACTCTTACGCTCCACAAAGGCCCTGCGGGCCGATCCGAGCAGGGAGATATTTCCGCCCCTCGCGAGGTGACACGCCCCTTTCACGAATACGTCGCGAGCCGGGAAACTGTAGCTGTCCGATTCCTGCGCGATATTGAGCTCAATGATAGCCGAAGGCCGCAAGTCGGGAAACAACAATGCAAAGATACCGGTGTCGGCACCGATGAAATAGTGGCCGTCAACTTCTACGGCTAAATGGGGTTTGTCTTCGGTGAGTTCTGAATCGATACCGATGATGTGAATGGTGCCCTTGGGAAAATCCTTGTAGGCGTTGCGCAAAATGTAGGCGGCCTCGCTGAGGTTAAAGGGCCTTATCTCGTGTGTAACGTCCACGATAGTGGCATCGGGCAATTCGCGGAGAATGGAGCCTTTGACCGCCGAGGCGTGGTAGTCTTTAGTTCCGTAATCCGTGGTAAGCGTTATGATGGCCATGGGTGCGCAGATCGCCTGTTTAGTAGGAGAAAGTTCCGTAATTTGCGTGCCCCAAAAGTAACCAATTTGAGCGAACGCATATTCCCTTTAGAGAACGTTGATCCCCTCGATTTTTTAGGGGCTCAGAACAAGAAACTCTCGCTGGTCAAAACTTATTTTCCGCAACTGAAACTCGTTGCTCGAGGAAACTCGATCACGGTTATCGGGCCCGATGACCACATTGATCAATTCGAGATCAAGTTCAACTTGCTCATGGAGCATCTGAACAAATACAATCAGCTAACCGAAGGAAACATTGAGCGATTGATGGTCGAGGATGCGCAGGAATTAGGTGATGAAGGGGGCGATGTGCTGTTGCACGGTACTAATGGACGTATGATCAAGGCCCGTACGGCCAACCAGCGCAAGATGGTGAAGCTCTCTGAGAAGAACGATCTGGTGTTTGCGATCGGTCCGGCCGGAACGGGAAAGACCTACACGGCAGTAGCCCTGGCGGTTCGAGCACTTCGACGCAAAGAGGTAAGGAGGATCGTACTCACGCGTCCGGCCATTGAGGCCGGAGAAAACCTCGGTTTTTTGCCGGGCGACCTCAAAGAGAAGCTCGATCCTTACTTGCAGCCGCTGTACGATGCGCTGCGCGATATGATACCGAATGAAAAGCTCCAGTATTTCATCGAGAACCACGTGGTGGAGATCGCTCCATTGGCCTTCATGCGTGGACGTACGCTCGATAATGCCTTTGTGATCTTGGACGAGGCGCAAAATACCACCCACGCGCAGATGAAGATGTTTTTGACGCGGATGGGGAAATCGGCCCGCTTCATCATTACGGGTGACGCTTCGCAGATCGACCTGCCGCGCAATCAACGTTCAGGCCTGTTAGAGGCCTTGAATATTCTGCACGATGTAGATGGGATCGCGATCTTAAAGCTCGACGAAAAGGATGTTATTCGCCATAGACTCGTGAAAAGGGTGATCAAAGCTTATGAAATGCAGGAGCAAAAAGAAAAAGAACAGAATTCTTAATGTTTAATTTTGAATTTTTAGTTAGCTAATGGCTATGAACCATGAACCATTAGCCAATAACGCTTAACCCGTTGGCCGTTGCCCATTAAGAATTAAAAATTAAGAATTCATGCCCCAGCCTTTGAAAGAGACCAACTTTAACCTTCCGGGTCAAACCAAGTTTTACAGGGGTAAAGTCCGCGATGTGTACACCATTAACGACGACCTGTTGGTCATGGTGGCCAGCGATCGAATTTCGGCGTTCGATGTAGTGTTGCCCAAAGGCATTCCGTTCAAAGGTCAGGTATTGAATCAGATCGCGGCGAAATTCATGCGCGCGACCGAAGATATTGTTCCGAACTGGCTCATGGCGACTCCCGACCCACAGGTGGCCGTGGGGCGCAAAGCCGAACCCTTCCGAGTTGAAATGGTGATCCGCGGATATATGTCGGGCCACGCCGCTCGCGAGTACGCGGCGGGTAAAAGAGTGCTGTGTGGAGTGCCCATGCCGGAGGGAATGAATGAAAATGACGCTTTTCCCGAACCCATCATAACCCCCGCTACCAAAGTGGAAGAGGGGCACGATGAGGACATCAGCCGAGAGGACATCATCGAACGTGGCATAGTTGTTGAATCTGACTATTCGCAGCTGGAAAACTACACGCGCCATTTGTTTGCCCGAGGAACTGAAATGGCTCGGGAGCGGGGACTCATCTTGGTCGATACCAAGTACGAGTTCGGAAAACTCGAAGACGGCACCATCGTGCTCATCGACGAGATCCACACGCCCGACTCGAGCCGCTATTTCTACGCCGAAGGATATGAAGAGCACCAGGCGCGTGGCGAAAAGCAGAAGCAGTTGTCGAAAGAATTCGTTCGACAGTGGCTGATCGCCGGAGGGTTCCAGGGCAAAGAAGATCAGACCATTCCGGAAATGACCGACGGCTACGTGTCTTCGGTAAGCGAGCGATACATCGAGCTCTATGAGCAAATCACCGGTGAAAAGTTCGAGAAGGCAGACACGGAAAACGTCGCAGAGCGCGTAGAGCGAAACATCCGGGAATTCCTGGCCAAATAGGAACACAAAAACACACAGTGATGAAAAAGTTGATGATGACCCTCGCCTTAGGCCTTGCATCCTTGGGGTCCCTGAACGCCCAGGTATTTCAAATCGGTGCACGAGCCGGAGTCAACCGAGCCGATGTAGCGGTCAACGAGATTTTCGACATGGACGATGAACTCGAGCAAAAACTCACCAGCGGTACGCAAGATTATGGCTACCACCTCGGATTGTACACCCGATTCAAGTTCCTCGGATTGTACGTGCAGCCCGAAGCATTGTTCACCAAGCTCAATACCGAGATCACCATCGATGAGTACGAGAACGGCATGCCTACCGGGAATACCGACGATGCGCGAATCAGTTATACACGGCTCGACTTCCCGATCATGGTCGGACTCAAACTCGGACCCGTGCGCGTGAATGCCGGACCAATTGCCAGCCGAGTGATCACCAACGAAACCGAAGGTATTAGTATAGACCTTCAGGACGGTTCCTTCTGGAGTTTCCAAGCCGGTATCGGACTCGATCTTTGGAAGATATTGATCGACCTTAAATACGAAGATGGATTCAACTCACAGACGAACCACGTGACCTTTGCCGGCCAGCAGTTCGATGTAGATTCCAGAACGAGTCAGTTGATCCTTTCGTTGGGTTACCGGTTCTAATAGTTCCGCTCCCCGAAGATATCGGTGCCGATACGCACCATAGTGCTTCCTTCTTCAATGGCGACTTTATAATCATTGCTCATCCCCATGGAGAGTATGTCGCAATCGGCGAAGGAAGTTTTTATATGGTCGAATGCGGACTTCAACGATTTGAACTCGCGACGCACCTGATCCATATCGTCGGTGTAGGTGGCCATACCCATGAGGCCCCGAATACGCAAATGCTCTAATCCGGCCAAGTCATTCGATGCTACGAGCGCCTTGAGTTCATCGAAGTCGAACCCGAACTTGGTGCTTTCCTCGGCAATATGTACCTGCAGCAGCGCATTGATCTTTCGCTCGTTTTGACGCGCGCGCTTGTCGATTTCTTTGGCTAAACGAAGGCTATTGACCCCGTGGATCAAATGAACGAAAGGAGCCATGTACTTCACCTTGTTCCGCTGAAGATGACCAATGAAATGCCAGTGAATATCATCGGGCAAGGCGGGCTGCTTTTTTTGGAGCTCCTGAACTTTGTTTTCCCCGAAATCGTGGTGCCCCGTAGCGTACGCTTCTTCGACGGCGGAATTCGATTTGGTCTTACTCACCGCCACCAAGGTCACGTGCCCGGGCAATTCGCCTTTGATACGATCGAGGTTTTTGGCAATGGTGGACATAGTCTTACTTTTTACCTTCTATAGGGTAAACGGTCAACCCGCTCCGAAGTTTAGGTTCTATGTAGGTGCTCTTAGGCGGCATGGTCAAATCGGCATCCGAAATGCGCTTTAACTGCTCGGTCGAAACCGGGTACAGCGCAAAAGCCGCTGCATATTTTCCCGAATCCACGGCGGCTTCAAGACCCTTCATTCCCTTTCGGCCATCGAGGAAATCGACCCGATCGCTAGTGCGCAGATCTTCGATTCCGAGGATCGGACGCAGCACCTCTACCGTCAAAATACGGGCATCGAGATCGGCCACCGGATCGGTAGGGTCGAGCGATTCGTCGTGGTAGGTGAGGGCGAACCATTCGCCACCGATATACACCGACAAATGGTGTTTACTGCGCGGACGTGGATCGGTTCCCGCCGAGAGGCGGTAAACCTCAAATGATCCCTCCAATTTTTCTAAGAACTCTTCCTTCGACAGACCGTTGAGGTCGCGCAGCAGACGATTGTAGTCCCAGATGTGCATGCGGCTCTCCGGGATCATAAAGGCCATGAAATAGTCGAAGGGCTGCTCGCCCTCGGTTCCCAGCTCTTGATGGAGCTCATCGGCCAGCAGACTACTCGATGCCGATCGGTGATGCCCATCGGCGATGTACAGGGCCGTCATGTGCGAAAAATACTCCTGAATGTGCTGGAGGTCCCGCGCCTCTTCAAAGACCCACAGTCGATGCAGGTGCTTGTCGGTGGTGTAATACTCGTACTCGGGCCGCTCCTCGCTTTTCGCGGCAATGAGCTCGTCGATCCCCGGGGCATCCGGATAGGTGAGGAGCACGGGCTCGGCATTGAAATCGGTCACCTTTAAGTACTCCTTGAACATGTTCTCGCGGTGGCTCAGCGTGTCCTCGTGCTTGCGAATGACCCCGTTCCGGTAGTCTTCAACCGCAGCGCCTACCACCAAGCCCATAAAGCTTTCGCCGTGGGCAATTTGCTCGTACAAGTAAATACACGGTGCCGAATCTTGAATAAAGGTGCCTGCGGCACGAAAATCATCGAACGCCTTACGAACAGCTTCATATTTGTCGGTTCCGCTTAGTTCCTCGCCTTGCCAATCGGGATTGATGATGTGCAAGAAGGTGTAGGGGTTGTTCTCGAGCTTATCGCACAGCGAGGCCTTATCGTAACTCACGTACGAACGCGAGGCGACCAAATGCACCACATCGCGCGGCGGGCGGATAGCTCTAAAGGGGATGATCTTTGCCAATAGTTATAAGCCATAAGCCATAGGCCATAGGCCACAGGCTGATTAATGTAAACCTTTAATGGAGCCTTGCGCTCAAGAACATTTCAGCAGGGCTGAAGTACATTCGTTCTTCGAGCGAGGAAATTCGAGCTGCGCTCGAGGTCATTCGCTCACTGCCCATTAAGAATTCAAAATTAAGAATTAAGAATTCAGAGCTTTTACCCGAAGAACTCGATTAAGTAGCCGGCCATCTCTGAACCAATGCGGTCTTGCGCTTCTTCCGTTGACGCTCCTATGTGCGGGCTCAAACTCAGCTTTGGGTGCATCAACACTTGTACGGGTGGAGTAGGTTCGTTTTCGAACACGTCCAACGCCGCAAAGCTCAAATGCTCGTCGTCCAAGGCTTTCAACAAAGTCACTTCGTCGACCACACCGCCACGGGCGGCGTTCACGACTCCGGCTCCGGCCTTCATTTTACCGAACTCGGCAGCACCCAATACGTACTTGCCGTCCTTTTGAGCCGGCATGTGCAGGGTGATGAAGTCGGAGTTGGACAACAGCTCGTCCTTACTTACGCTCTTAAAGTCGAAGTCGAGACTTTTTCCACCGCTGAATTCCACCTTTAAGGTAGCCTCCTCGAGGAAGGGATCGTGATACACCACGTCCATTCCTACACCCAGAGCGATCTTCGCCGTGGCTTGTCCAATGCGTCCGAATCCGAGCACTCCGAGGGTTTTGCCACGCAACTCTCGACCGCCTCCATAGGCCTTCTTGAGGCCTTTGAAGTTCAACTCGCCTTCGAGTGGCATTTCGCGGTTGGCGCTGTACAAAAAGCGAACGCCTCCAAAGAGGTGGGCGAATACCAACTCAGCTACCGACTCGCTCGATGCGGCCGTCGTGTTTTGCACGCGAAGGCCTTTTTCGCGAGCGTATGCAACGTCGATATTGTCCATTCCTACACCACCGCGGCCGATGAACTTGAGTCTTGGGCAAGCGTCGATGAGGTCTTTCCGAGCCTGGGTAGCAGAGCGCACCAAGAGGGCAGAAACATCGTTATCGTTGATGAAATTGGCCAACTGCTCTTGAGGGACCTTGTTCAATAGTACTTCGTGTCCGGCTTCTTCGAGCATGGTAATACCCACGGCAGCCAAGCCGTCATTTGCCAAAATCTTCATGTTAACCGTATTTCTCTTCTAGGTTCTTCATTACATCGACCAACACCTGTACGCTTTCGAGCGGAAGGGCATTGTACATCGAGGCGCGGTAACCACCTACCGAGCGGTGACCCTTGAGCCCGTTGATGCCCGCATTTTGCCACAAGGCGTCGAATTGCGGCGCTAATTCCTCGTTCTCGAGCAAGAAACAAGCGTTCATTTTTGATCGACTGTTTTTCTCGGCCGTTCCTTTGAACAGCGGATTGCGGTCGATTTCACCGTAAAGTAACTCGGCCTTGGCGATGTTCTTTTTCTCCGCCTCGGCAATTCCTCCATTCTCCTTGAGATGACGCAGGGTCAGCATACTCGCGTAGATCGGGAATACCGGTGGCGTGTTGAACATACTGTCCTTGCTGATGTGCACGCTGTAGTCGAGCATGCTCGGAATGGTGCGGCCGGTCTTACCCAGGATGTCCTTCTTGACGATCACGAGCGTCGCTCCGGCCGGACCTATATTCTTTTGTGCGCCGGCGTAAATGAGATCGAACTGGCTAAAGTCGATCACGCGGCTAAAGATGTCCGACGACATATCGCACACCATCGGAATGTCCGCCTTCGGGAAGTCCGGCATCGACGTACCGAAAATGGTGTTGTTCGATGTGCAGTGGAAGTAATCGGCATCGGTCAGAATACTGTACTCGGTCGGAACAAAATTATAGTTCGCGTCCTTGGAGCTGGCGACCACGTCGACCTCCCCAAAAAGCTTCGCTTCTTTGATGGCTTTGTTCGCCCAGGTTCCGGTATCCAGGTACGCGGCCTTGCCGTTCTCCGCCTTCATGAGGTTGTAGATCACCATCAGAAACTGCATGCTGGCACCACCACCCAAAAACAGGGCTTCGTATTCGTCTCCGAATCCGAGCAGCTCTTTCGACAGGCTGCGCGCCTCCTCCATAATGGCAACGAATTCCTTGGATCGGTGCGAGATCTCGAGCAGCGAGAGCCCGATTCCGTCCAGATCCTTAATAGCTTCGGCTGATTGATCGAATACCGATTGTAGCAGAATGCACGGTCCGGCACTGTAGTTGTGTTTTTTCATAGAACAGGCATTTACGGGGCAAAAGTAAGGATTCTCGTTGCCCTTTTGTGTGACCGGACTATTACTTTTTGCCTACGGCACGATGGTGTTATCGGTTGTTCACTTCAACATCTTCGCGTAGCCAGTATTCCCCGTTCTCAAATTCGAGGGCATCGTAACTGAAGTCGGGTACGTAAAAGGCAAACATACCGGGTTGGGCGCCGTCCTTGGGCACCAAATGATCGAAGATGTACATGCCCAATTTGCGGTTCCATCGCAGGCTAACCCCGGCATCTTCGGCATACTCCATAATGAATCGTGTACGCGGATTTTTATCGACGTGTATGATGGGCTTACCAAAGCGCGGACGATCCGCAACGTCGAAGTACAGGATCTCGAGCACCTTCATGTTCGAGAACATATCCTTGCCGTTCCAGCCAAGCAAGGTGTAGTACGTATCGCCTTTGTACTTCTCCTTTTGAATTTCGTAGTAGATGGCTCCGAACCACGAATCGGCATCGCCCGTAGCGAAATCGCGATTCTCGTAGGTAGGGTAGGAGTCGAACAGTTCAACTACGCGGAATTCGTTTTCGGCGGGAATCTGAATGAAACCGTAGAACTCATGCATGCCGTTCTCGAGCGGAAGGGTCCAGGTGTAGATTCGAAATTTTTCGTCCGGTGCCATGAGCTTGGAGACGGTGGTGAGTCGGTCGAAAGGGTAGCGGTAACTTTCCTTTTGTTTGAGCATTTCGCGGAACCCGGCCCGCATGACCTCGTTGTGGTAGTGTTTGAGGGAGTCACTGCGCCCGTTGAGCACCACCTGGCCCATCATGCCCAGTTCGTCTTCCCAGAGGTCCATGGTGGTCTTTTCGATACCGTAAGTCGTGACCGAATCGCCGGACTGGCCAATCGCGCCGTAGGCGCAGAAAATAAAAAGGGAAAGTAATAGGAGTCTTTGCATGACTAGTTTAACGCGGAATTCGACTACGATGATACAAAAAAGGCCACTCCTTTGCAGAAGCGGCCCTCGATCATGGCAAAATTGATTACAAATGCAGGAAAGCTTTCTTCTCCAGCAATTCTTCTCCGGTCTCCACGTGGTCTTCATCGGGCACGCAGCAATCGACCGGGCAAACGGCGGCGCATTGCGGCTCTTCGTGGAAGCCTTTACATTCGGTGCATTTGTCGGTAACGATGTAGTAAACGTCGTAATCTAAGGGCTCTTGCGCATCGTCGGCATCGGCGAAGATACCGGTTTTGGACGTTACACCGCCTTTGAGGTCGGTTCCGTCGCTAAAGCGCCATTCCTGACCGCCTTCGTAGATCGCGTTATTGGGGCACTCGGGCTCGCAAGCCCCGCAGTTGATGCATTCGTCGGTTATCTTGATGGCCATCGGGTAACTCTTTTGTGTTAATCGTCGTACCTTTGAATCGCAAATATAACAACAATTCTTTGCCAATGTTTCCGATCGATGATCGCAAAAACGCACTTGTTTCACTGGGTAGTTTCCTGAGTCAATTTGGCCCTAGGGGCGTGACCCTTGACCACCCGCTCAACGCCAATTACTACGATGCTTTCGCAACATTATTGGACCACCAGTTCACCAAGAATGGCTGGTTTACGCCCGATAACATGCGCCACGCTGTGGGGGCTTGGGGTATGGCCCTACGGGCCGATGCGGTAGATCAGTGGTTCGATCGTGAAAACGTGTTAGCGGAGACCTCCGACCGTACGGTTAGCGTTATCATGGCCGGCAATATTCCCATGGTGGGCATGCACGATATGTTGAGTGTGATCGCCGCAGGGCATAAGCTCGTAGCCAAGCTGAGTAGCGATGACGCGCGACTTTTACCCGTTATTGGACGACTGCTCGAAGAATTGGCACCGGCCTTGAGAGGGCGCATGACCTTTACCGAGGAGCGATTGGGCGAGGTCGATGCCGTTATCGCTACCGGTTCGGGAAATACAGCGCGCTATTTCGAATATTATTTTAAAGATATGCCGGCGCTGATCCGCCGAAACCGCAGTAGTGTGGCGATCTTGGACGGGGAGGAGAGCGATGAGGAATTGGCCGGATTGGCCGAAGATGTGTTCCGCTATTTCGGTAAGGGCTGCCGCAGCGTAAGCAAGATTTATGTGCCCGAAGGGTACGACCTCAACAAGCTTTTTGGGGCGTTTTCCCCCTTCAAGTACGTTATCGACAACAACAAGTATGCGAATAACTACGACTACCACAAGGCGATCTTTTTAATGAATCGCGACGATATTTTCGAGAACGGATTCGTGCTTTTGAAGCGTTCCGAAAAGTTGTCGGCCCCCGTGAGCACCTTGTTCTACGAGGAGTATACCGACCCCGAAGTGGTACGCGAGCACTTATCGACCCAAAAAGACCAACTGCAGTGCATCGTAAGTCGCGACGACAGCTGGCCACTGCACGTAAAGCCCGGATTCACCCAAAATCCCGAGTTGTGGCAGTACGCCGATGGGGTGAACGTGATGAAGTTTCTGAGGGCGGTTTGAGCTTTAGCAAAGCTAAGATCTATTCAGGCTTCGCCTGAGTCAATTAGACTGAAGTCTAGTGGATGCTTTACAAGAGAAGTGGCCAGTTCTACTCGCTCGTAGAGCGAATGTACTCGGGGTAAGCGAATGAACTTGTGGTTCAATTTTTTTCGCCGCTGGCGAATCGCAAAAAACAATGGGCTGACGGATTACTCTACGAATACCGCGATATCCCGTGCCGGGGTGTTTTTGAATTTAATGGTTGCTCCACCGTAGGCAGAAAAATCTAGCGTGTATCTTATTTTCCCCATGCGACTGAAGTCGGTAGCTGATTCGGTACCGGGTATGATGACGGTCCTCCAGCCAGAACCCTCCACGAAGTTGGATAAACCGAAGTTCTTTTGTATTGACCCCCACCCTCTATAAATTGGACAGAAATTACCGATTAATTTAGCAGAGCTATTGGGTTTAACAATTGATTTTCTGTGTGTTGGTAAATTTGATTTCAGACCCGGTCCGGGATTCAAATACTAAGGAAATGAAAAAGGTAATATACATACAGCTTTTAGGGGAAGGAACGCTTGCTTATCGACCTGTTCCGGCTATTGAAGTAGGTGAGAATATCTATCAACTGGAGGGAGAAGAAATTTTTGATCCAGAGGATGAAGAGTGGGAGTTTCTGCCAGGTACTAAAGTCAGTGTGGAGCAGAGAGAACTTGAAGGAGAAAAAGTTTTGGTAGCCATTGACAAAAAGGAGAATGAGTGAAGTACTAAAATATAGTATGTCTTGGTTGGTGAAAATACTTCTCAGCCTAATAGCTATTTTCATTTCTCAATTTTGCGTAACTGCTTCAGTAAGTCCGATCATTTTTGAATCAGGTCATCATACTGGTATCTCAGAAACCTATACCTATGATAAAACTAAAAGTTCGATTTGGGCAGATACGGGGTTTACTGGTGGGCTAAGTCGAGTACTTTCAGAAAAAGAGGTACGACCAGATCATGAAATTTTGGGAGAGGTGGCGAGTCTAGCCGCTAGGTCGAGTAGTAAGCTTACAATTCAGTTTGGTAAAGGAGCAAATCAGGTTAGTCATGCATTTCGGCACACTGATAAGTTAGGATTAAATAGGTCACTTGTCCAGTCGTCAGTTGAAACACATTTTAAAACAGTATCATCTCAAGTAGTAGCAGGTAAGCCCTTCAATCAAATTATTAATATAGGTGGGCAAAGAATACAGTATACTGCATTTAAACTACCTAATGGTACATTTAATATAGGGAGGATACATGGGGTCAAATAGAAAACTTACACCACAAGAGGAAAATCTTTTATCCATCTTAGTTAAACAGTCTTCAGTTATACTTCCTACAGATTGGAAGGAAGGTTTACTGGTTCGTTCTATGAATGATGATGGAATGGGCAGTTTATGTCTTTTTCCAAAAGGTGAGATAAAAGAAGATGATAGAAGTTTTGGAGAGTCGGTTAGTGAATTTCAATTTACTGACCAAGATGGTATAGAAGTAATTGCCTCTTTAAACTTAGACAACAATGGTGATTTATTCGAACTTGATATATGGAAAACGGATTTCAGTAAGGTGATAAGACTTCCTGAGATATAAGAACTTCAATTGATTGAATGAATAGAATTTTGAAAGCCATCCTTCGGTGGGGCAGAGTCTGTTCAGAAAAGTGTGTCACTGTGATATGAAAAAGCAAGAAATATCGAAAGCCGGCTTACAAGAGTTGTTCGAGGGATTATCCTCGGAGCTTAGCTCCG